>CAZXYB010000017.1:9096-12351 GCA_964644855.1 uncultured Atribacterota bacterium
CGTATCTCGTATATTAGCGTGGAGCGTACAGCGTATAGCGGATAGTGAAGAAAGAAGAAGAAAAAGAAGAAGAAAGATAAGGTCGTAAAGTACAAGTAGAGGCAGATCTTGCGTCTGTCTATAAAAAGGCAAAATCTAAAAGTCGATAAAAGCACGAAGCATTATAATAAACGTAGGACAGGCGTCTCGCCTGTCTATGCAAATGTAGGGGTTCGATTCATCGAACCCGTTTCGGGTCGGATAAATCCGACCACTATAGTTAACGACTAATTTAATCGGTGAATTGGTCAATTGGTGCATTGCTAAATTTAAGAATAATCAGGCAAAGATGCAAAAAAGGGATGTTTTATTAAAAATTTACAACAGTTTATACAATTATTTTGGACCATTAAACTGGTGGCCAGGGGCTACTCCTTTTGAGGTAATGGTGGGCGCAATCCTTACTCAAAATACTTCCTGGAGTAATGTGGAAAAAGCCATTAATATTTTAAAAAAAGAAAATTTGTTAGAACCTCGAAAACTTTATCGTATAAACCAGGAAGAATTAGCTCAATTTATAAAACCTTCCGGTTATTATAATATTAAAGCACGAAGATTAAAAAATTTTATAAATATATTTGTAAATGACTTTGAAGGCTCTGCTGAAAAAATGTTTTCAGGTGATGGCGGAGAGTTAAGAAAAAAATTATTGAATGTAAATGGAATTGGGCCTGAAACAGCAGATAGCATATTACTGTATGCTGGAAGGAAACCATTTTTTGTAGTTGATGCTTACACAAGAAGAATATTTTCGCGTCATAAATTAATTTCGGAAGATTCTACATACTATCAAATACAGGAATTTTTCATTAAAAATTTAGACAGAGATGTAAAATTATTTAACGAATTTCACGCTCAGATTGTGATGCTCGGTAAGACTATATGTACCAGTAAGAATCCGAAGTGTACTAAATGCCCGATTGCTTTCTTAAATAGCGTGGAGCGTATAGCGTTTAGCGGGTAGCGTAGAGCGTAGAGTAAAATTAGCATACAGCGTATAGTTGAGGAAAGAAGAAACCTAATAATTTGTATCTATTGAATCGTATTTTGTATGTATGGTTACCCGGTTACCCAATTTACTAGTTAAAGTACAGGTAACAAGTTACAGGTTTAAAAAAAAAGAAGGAAACAATTGCAAGAAAAGATAATGATGGGAAGGATAGATTTCTGTACTATTCTCTCTCTTGGAGTGAAAGGGTTAGCATAAAAGGGGAAAATATTAATATATGGGATAAACATTTTATTTATCATACTAAACGCTACCCGCTGTACGCTACACGCTAATATAAAATAATTTTAAAACAAAGGAGGGGAAATATGTTAGAAATTGTCAAAACAGAGGGGAAATCACTTAACGATTATGTCGATATTATAGGAAAGGAGGAAATTGAAAGTATTAAGAAACTGGCTTTGCCTTTAAAGGGGAAAAAGGTAGTACATATAAATGCTACCTCATTGGGGGGGGGAGTAGCAGAGATTTTATCTGCTTTGGTTCCTTTAATGAAAGATGTAGGGATAGAGGCTGAATGGCAGGTGATAAAAGGTTCAGATGATTTTTTCAATGTAACCAAAAGTATGCATAATGGCTTGCAGGGTATGGATGCCCCATTTACCAAAAAGATGAAAGAAATATTTTTAAAAAATAATCAACTAAATGAAAAATTATTCGAAGGCGAATATGATTTTATAGTAATCCACGACCCTCAACCAGTGGCCATATTGAATTATCGGCAAGAAAAAAAGGGAAAATGGATTTGGCGATTTCATATCGACCCCACAAGCGCTCAGGAAAAAATTTGGCAATTTATCAGGCCTTTTATAGAAAAACATGATGCTGCTATATTTACTTTAAAAGAGTATGTAAAAGATGACCTTAAATTAAAAAATATTACCATAATCCCTCCGGCTATCGATCCCTTAAGTCCTAAGAATATGGATTTAGATCAGGAAGAGATTGAAAATATTATAAAAAAGTTTAAAGTAGATCTGAACAGACCAATTATAACTCAAGTTTCCAGATTCAACCCATGGAAAGATCCCTTAGGGGTTATCGATATGTACCGGATAGTAAAGAAAGAGATAAAAGATGTACAATTGGTTCTTATCGCTTCAATGGCTAATGATGATCCGGAAGGTTGGGAGTATTACGAAAAAACTGCCCGACATGCAGGTGAAGATTATGATATTCATTTACTATCAAATTTAAATGGGGTGGGGAACTTAGAAGTTAATGCCTTTCAGAGAGCTTCTGATATAATTATTCAGAAATCCCTAAGGGAGGGGTTTGGATTGGTGATTACCGAGGCATTATGGAAGGGGAAGCCTGTCGTAGCGGCCAATGTAGGTGGTATCCCTTTGCAGGTTGATAATCGTCGCACAGGATATTTAGTTGGTGACATTTCTGAATGTGCTGAAAGAGTTATTCATCTTTTAAAAAATTCAGAGATTGCAAACAAGATGGGAACTTCAGGAAAGGAATATGTTAGAAAGAATTTCTTAATTACCCGTCTGCTAAAAGATTATTTGAATTTATTTAATCATTTAAAATAAAAGGCTAATAAGATTTATTCTGATTTTCTATCATAAATATCGCTTAGTTCTTTTAGTTTTGGCATTTCATCTTGCTCCAGTTTTAATCTTTGTTGAGGTGTCATTCTCCATTGCCAGTTATTTTGGGGATTGGCAGGATTATTCATTCTTGCCTCTTTCCCTAATCCTAACACATCCTGAACTGGGATAATCGCTAAAAAAGCAACAGAGGCTTGAACCATACGAATAAAGTCCCAGTGAATTTCTTCAGGGTTGATCTTTTTTCCTAAATATCGGACAATGTTTTTTTTATGTTTTTGCTTTAATTCTTCGGACTGCCATCCTTGGATTGTATTATTATCGTGGGTTCCGGTATAGACCACATCAATAGGCTCATAATGGTGAGGAAGATGAATACTGTGAGGAAAATCATTACCAAAAGCAAAAGTCAAGACCCGCATTCCGGGGAAGTGCCATTTTTTTATTATTGCTTTAACATCTTCGGTGATATCACCCAGATCTTCGGCAATAAAAGGAACTGTGGGGAATTGATTGATGACATGAGCTAAAAAATCTTCTGTGGGAACCGTTACCCAGTGTCCGGGAATGGCTGTTTTTTCCTTAAAAGGCACTTCCCAGTAAGCAATTAATCCTCGAAAATGATCAATCCTTAAAAGATCGACCATC
>CAZXYB010000018.1:0-11921 GCA_964644855.1 uncultured Atribacterota bacterium
CTATTAGGATAAAATAAAGCGTACTGGATGGGAATCTTCATATCGTGTTCACCTATTTGAGCTAAAATGGTACCGTCTGTAAATTGAACCATTGAGTGCACATAACTTTGAGGATGGATTACGATTTCTATTTTATTAGCCGGTATATTGAAAAACCATTTTGCTTCAATTACTTCTAATCCTTTATTCATCAAAGTGGCCGAATCAATAGTAACCTTTTTCCCCATTTTCCAGGTGGGATGATTTAGTGCGTCTTCAGCTGTTACATTTTTTAGAGCATTTTCGGTAAAATTATAAAGAGCACCCCCGGATGCCGTCAATATAATTTTTTCAACACAATCTTTTTTCTCATTCTTTAAACATTGTAAAATTGCACTATGTTCACTATCTATAGGTATAATTTTTGCATTTTTAGATATTGCTTCTTTCACTAATAACTCGCCACCCACTACCATCGCTTCTTTGCTGGCCAAAGCAACTCTTTTTCCTCTTTTTATTGCTTCATAAGTAGGTATAAGAGATGCTATCCCGGTGATAGCAACTACAATAATATCGGTTTCTTCTAAGGTTGCTATATTTATTAATCCGTTTGTTCCCCATAATATTTTAATATTATTTTTTTTATTTAAATTCTTTTTCAAATTCCTGGCAATAACTTCATTTTTAACTACTGCTACTTTAGGGTTATAGATATTTATCTGCTCCTGAAGCATTTTTGTATCTTTCCAACCACTTAGAGCCACTACTTCAAATTCATTTAAATATTTTTTTATAACTTCCAGAGTTTGCTGTCCTATCGAACCTGTTGAACCTAATATAGCTATTCTTTTCTTCACAATTAAACCCCTTACTTTTAAAAATATTTATTAGTGCAAATTTAACAAAACTATATAATAATAGAATACGGGAGCTGTAAATATTAGACTATCAAGACAGTCTAATACTCCCCCCTGACCAGGAATTAAAGTCCCTGAATCCTTGACTCCTGAACCTCTTTTCAATACTGATTCAAATATATCGCCAATTTGTGCTATTATTGCTATAATCAAACCGAGTGAAATCAATTCATTAAAAGTTAAATTTAACCATTTTTTTAAGGCAAAAGTAGTAGCAATACTTAGTATAATCCCCCCGATTGATCCTTCAATGGTTTTTTTGGGACTTATTTTAGGAAATATTTTATTTTTTCCAAAATAACTACCGATGAGATAAGCTCCAATATCATTGACCCAGGTAATGATTAACAGGGAAATAAGATAATAATTTCCATTGGGTAGGTCTTTTATTTTTATCATAAAGGATAATAAATATCCTAAATAAATGCTTCCAAAAATTGTAATGGATATCTCAGCTAATACCTTAGAATGATCTTTTCTAAATAATTGTATAATAAAAGATAATAAAATAAAAAAAGTAATAATTATATTTTTAATATGGTGATTAAAGCTATAAATATCATATACTGATATAAAGATGAAGTATAAAATTAGTATGGTGCCTAATATATATGATGGCCTATATCCTTGCTTATCAGCTATATTATATAATTCCTTTAACCCCAATAAGGCTATTATTATAACAACAATAAAAAAGGGGAATCCTTCCCGAAATATTGCTAAAAAAGCTAAAAAAAACCCTATGATAGTTGTTGCAGTTCTTTTTATGAAATTACTATACTTTTCCTCCATATTTTCTCACTCTTCTTTGGTAATTTCTTATTGCTTCTACTAAATTATTCTCGTCGAAGTCAGGCCAAAAAACAGGAGTTACCCAAAGTTCCGTGTAAGCAATCTGCCAGAGCATAAAATTACTAACTCTCATCTCGCCCGCTGTTCTAATTAGTAAATCGGGATCAGGAAGATTGTAGGTATACAAATTATCCTTAATGGTATTTTCGTTAATTTCTTCAATGCTTAATGTTTTTTTGTCTATTTTTAGTAATATAGATTTTAGCGCATCAACAATTTCAGTTCTTCCACTATAGTTAATAGCAATGTTTAAAATAAGTTTATCATTGCTTTTGGTACATTCGTGTAATTCTTTCATTTTTTCAGTAAGCGAATTAGGCAGGTTATTTAACCTTCCTATAAAATTTATCTGTATATTATTTTTAACTAAATTTGCTTTTTCTCTACCCAAAACTCTTGTAAATAATTTTATTAGATAGTTTATTTCCCTCTTCGGACGTTTCCAATTTTCCGTAGAAAACGCAAAAATAGTTAATATAGGAATGTTAAAGTCTAAGCAGCTAGTTATAATTTTTCTAACTGTTTTGGCACCTTCCCTGTGACCTGCGCTTCGAGGTAATCCCCTTCTCTCTGCCCATCGCCCATTTCCATCCATTATTATTGCGAGGTGTTGAGGTATTTTATTCTTATCAAATAATTCTTTTTTATTAATCTTAAAATTTCTAATAATCATCACCTATAAAAAAACCCCCTTAAAATTATATTAATACAAAATAGTTTAATATAGATTAAAATTAGAAGGGAGTTTTATTATTTATTATTCCTTTATTATTGCTCCATTTGGACAAACATCCGCACAAGCTCCACAATCTGTGCACTTATCTTTATCAATTATATAAGTTTCATCTCCTTCAGAAATTGCTTCTACAGGACATTCATCAACACAGATACCGCATTTGATGCATTCATCAGTAATCTTATGAGGCATTTAAGATCTCCTTTGTTTTTATTATTTTATTACAAAACATTTTCTATACTTCCATGATTTCTTTTTCTTTGAGTTCCAATAACTTATCGATATTTTCTACATACTCATCAGTTAGCTCTTGAATTTTGCTTTGTTGCTTTTTACATTCGTCTTCTGAAGTATTACCATCTTTCTCATCTTTTTTTACTAAATCATTTGCCTCTCTTCTTATGTTTCTTATGCTTACTTTCCCATTTTCGGCTTCTTTTTTTACCAGTTTTACCAAATCTTTTCGTCTTTCCTCGTTTAGTGGCGGCACTGTAAGTCGAATGATATTACCATCAATTGACGGGGCTAATCCTAAATCAGATTTCCATATAGCTTTTTCAATTTCAGAAGTACATTTTTTATCCCAGGGTTGAATAACTATTAAATTTGCTTCTGGAACAGATACATTTGCTATTTGTTTAAGTGGAGTTAGTGTACCGTAATAGGATATTTTTATCCGGTCTACCAGGGTTGAAGAAGCCCTTCCTGTTCTTATGTGAGCAAATTCATCTCTTAATGATGTAATCGTTTTGTCCATTCTAATCTTTGTTTCATTTAACAAATCAGGCAGCATATTTATTCTCCCTTCACTATTGTTCCAATTTTTTCACCAAATACAACTCTTTTAATGTTTCCAATAGTATTAAGGCTAAAAACGATGATCGGAATATTATTTTCCATGCACAAAGTAACAGAGGTTGCGTCCATAACCTTTAAACCCTTATTCAAGATCTCGAGAAAACTTATATTTTTAAATTTTACTGCTTTTGAATTTTTTAACGGATCAGACTCATATACACCATCTACTTTTGTGGCTTTAAGGATTGCTTGTGCATTTAGTTCAATTGCTCTTAGTGAGGCAGCAGTATCTGTAGTAAAGTAGGGATTCCCCGTTCCGGAAGCTAAAATTACTATTCTATTTTTTTCTAAATGTCTAATAGCCCTTCTTCTGATATATGGTTCAGCAATTGCTTTCATCTCAATTGCAGTCTGCACTCTTGTTTCAATATTTAATTTCTCTAAAGAATCTTGAAGTGCTAAAGCATTTATTACAGTTGCCAACATGCCCATATAATCAGCCGAAACCCGATCTACACCTTTTTCGCTTCCCTCTTGGCCCCTAAAGATATTACCCCCTCCAATCACTATCGCTACTTGCACTCCCAATTCTTTTATCTCGGCAATTTCTTTAGCAATAAAATTAATCTTTTGGGTGTCGATGCCATAACCTTTTTTCCCACATAATGATTCACCACCAAGTTTCAAGAGAATTCTCTTATATACGGGTTTTTTCATATTTCTTATCCTTCGGTATATTAACTAGCGTATAGCGTACAGCGTTTAGCGTATAGAATTAGTTAGCTGGTTAGTTGCTGGGCAAATATCTTATCTTAACGATATACGATTCACGAGATACGAGATACTAATTAGATTTCTTCGCCAAGTTGAAATCTTGCAAATCTTTTAATTATAATATTTTCACCTAATTTAGCAATTAGCTCTAATAATAACTGATTAATATTTTTGCTATTATCCTTGATAAATACTTGTTCTTTTAAACAATTTTCTTTAAAATATTTTTCCAATTTACCTTCAACAATTTTTCCAATAATCGGGGCAGGTTTTCCTGATTTTTCAACTTGCGCATAAAATATTTCTTTTTCCTTTTCAATTACATCGTTGGGAACTTCTTCTCTGTTAATAAATTTAGGATTTGAGGCTGCAATTTGCATGGCAATATTTTTTACAAATTCTTTAAACTCCCCGGTATTAGCAACAAAATCTGTTTCACAATTTACCTCGACTAAAACTCCTATTTTACCATATAGGTGAATGTAGGAACCTACCGCTCCGTTTAACGCTTTTCTGTTAAGTTTAGATGAAGCTGCTGCTATACCCTTTTTACGTAAATATTTAATTGCTTTTTCTGTGTCTCCCCCGGTAGCTTCTAAAGCTTTCTTGCAATCCATCATTCCGGCACTTGTCTTTGCTCGTAATTCTTTAACCATCTGGGCACTAATGTTCATTCTTAACTCCTTGCTTCGTTTATATTGATATTTTTGTTTTAACTGACCATTTTAACTTCTTTTTCAATGGATGATTTTTTTCCTTCTATAACCGCGTCAGCCATAACTGAAGAAAGCAATTTTACTGCTCTTATTGCATCATCATTCCCTGGAATTACATAATCAATTTCTTCCGGGTTACAATTTGTATCCACAATCGCCACAATAGGAATAGAAAGTTTATTGGCTTCAGCAACTGCAATCTTCTCTTTTTTTGGGTCAGCTATGAATATGACATCTGGAAGTTTTTGCATATCTTTTATTCCGTTTAATACTTTTTGAAGTTTCTCTTTTTCTCTTTTCAAACTTATTACTTCTTTTTTAGGAAGAACTTCAAACATTTTATTATCTTCCATTTCCTCTAATTCGCAAAGCCTTTTCACCCGTTTTCTAATAGTGCTGAAATTAGTTAATGTTCCGCCCAACCACCTATAATTTACATAAAACATACCACATCTTTCGGCCTCATTTTTAATTGATTCCTGGGCTTGCTTTTTAGTTCCTACAAAAAGTACATTACCACCATTACTAGATATTTCTCTTACAAAATTATAGGCCACCTGGACTAATTTTACAGTCTGTTGAAGGTCTATAATATATATATTATTTCGATCTGTAAAAATATAGGATTTCATTCTAGGATCCCATCGGCGCATTTGATGACCGAAATGTACGCCAGCTTCTAGTAATTGTTTCATTGAAATTACACTCATCTACTATCCTCCAATTTAATATTTTTTATTTATATTTTTTTACTTTTTCTTATGACTCCAAAATCGTCATAATTCCTTATAACTTATGAATAACAAGTGCATAAAATCAAAAACAGTATAACACAGTTTTTTTTCTAAATCAAGAATAATAAAAGAAAGTATATAGTATCGAATATCGAGTATCGAGTTAAGAAAGAAAAAGAAAAGATAGCATTTTTCTTTCTATCTATCTATCCATTAAATTTTACACTAACAATACCTTATTTCGTCAATATGGTTAGCCAGTTAACCAGTTTTCCCGTTACCCGGTTGAAGAATTAAAATCAGGTTGGTAAACCGTATCAACTAACTCTCATCTTATAACTAAGAACCTTGTATTTGAAATTAACGACTATTTTAATCGGTCGATTGGTCAATCGGTAAATTAAATATTTTGTATCCTGTATTTATGCTAACGACTATTCACTATTCACTAACGACTATTTTAATTGGTCAATCGGTAAATTGGTGAATTATAGAATATATCTGCTTAAATCTTCGTTTTTGATAATAGTTTGTAATTTTTTCTTAACATATTTTTTATCGATAGTAACTTGCTTCTTTTTTAAACTGGGAGCGTTAAAAGAAATATCTTCCAATAATTTTTCTAAAACAGTATAAAGTCTTCTTGCCCCAATATTTTCTGTCTGTTCGTTCACCAAAAAAGAAGCTTCAGCAATCTCGTCAATAGCGTCATCTGTAATTTCAATCTTCAAACCTTCGGTGGCAAGTAAGGCTGTGTATTGTTTTATTAGTGAATTACATGGTTCAGTTAATATTCTTTTTAAATCTTCTTTATTTAAAATATTTAATTCAACCCTAATAGGAAAACGTCCTTGTAATTCAGGTATTAAATCAGAAGGTTTTGAAGTAGTAAAAGCACCAGCAGCTATAAATAAAATATGGTCAGTCTTTACTGCTCCGTGTTTAGTCATAACTGTTGACCCCTCAATAATAGGTAATATATCTCTTTGAACTCCTCCTCTAGATACATCCGGTCCGTATGATTTTTCTTGCCCGGCAATTTTATCGATTTCATCAAGAAAAACAATCCCTAAATTTTCCACTCTATCAATAGCAGCTCGAATTACTTCATCCATATCTATTAACTTCTGAGTTTCAGCATAGAGCAATATTTTACGAGCCTCCGCAATGGTAACTTTTTGTTTTTTTCTTTTTTGAGGGAACATTTTTCCCATAATATCTTTAAAATTTATACCCATTCCTTCTATCCCGGAATTGGAAAAAACTTCTACTGTTGACTTAATGTTTTCCTCAACTTCAATTTCAATTAGTCTATTTTCCAACTCACCTTTTTCTAGTCTATCTTCAAACTTTTTTCTAGTCCTTTCAAATCTTTCTGCCCTTTCATCTTTTTTTGTTGAAACATCAAAAGATTCTTTTTTTTCTTCTTTAGTTCCGGAATAAAATGAATCATCTAATAAATTTGTCTTTTGTTCTTTTCTTTTTTTTGATACAGGGAATAAATAATCTAATATCTTTTCATCGACCAATTGTTTAGCTTTATCTTCTACCTTACTGGCCCATTCTTTACGAACCAATTGAACGCTTACTTCAGCTAAATCTCTGATTATGGAATCCACATCTCTTCCTACATAACCTACTTCGGTAAATTTTGTTGCTTCAACTTTTACAAAAGGGGCTTTAACTAATTTTGACAATCTTCTAACGATTTCTGTTTTTCCAACACCGGTAGGCCCGATCATTATGATATTTTTTGGTGTTACTTCATCTATTAATTCCGGGGGTAACTTCTGTCTCCTAATTCTATTTCGTAAGGCTATAGCTACTGCTTTTTTAGCATTATCTTGCCCAATTATATATTTATTAAGTTCTGAAACTATTTGTGAAGGGGTTAAGTCATTAATCATTTGTGGTTCCTCCTTTTTATTATAATTTTTCTACTGATATTTTATCATTAGTATAGATACATATTGAAGCAGCAATCTTTAATGATTCCCGGGCTATTTCGTGAGCAGATAAATTCGAATACTTAACCAAAGCCTTTGCTGCCGCAAATGCATAAGGACCACCTGATCCGATAGCCGCAATATTATTATCCGGTTCTATTATATCACCAGTTCCGGAAACTATAAATATATACTCTTTATCCGCAACAATTAATATCGCTTCCAATTTTCTTAATATTTTATCAGTCCGCCACTCTTTGGCCAAAGAAATAACCGCTTTAGGTAAATTTCCATGAAGTTCTTCTATTTTCTTTTCAAATTTTTCAAATAGAGTCATGGCATCTGCGCTTGCTCCGGCAAATCCGGTAAGCACTTTATCATCATAAAGTTTTCGTATTTTTTTAGTATTATTTTTCATAATAGTATTTCCCATACTTATCTGGCCATCACCGGAAATAGCTACTTCGCCTTTATGTTTTATCGCTAAGATTGTAGTTCCTTTAAACATTTTTTATTTCATCTCCTTTAAACTTTTAATACTAAGACCTGGGATAAGATTTTTTATAAATAGCTTTTAATCTTTCTTTAGTAATATGAGTATATATTTGAGTAGTAGATAAACTCTCATGTCCTAAAAGTTCCTGAACAGAACGTAAATCTGCTCCCCCTCCCAAGAGATGTGTAGCAAATGAATGCCTTAAAACATGTGGACTTATCTTTTTATTTAAACCAGCAATTTTCATGTATTTAATTAGAAATCTTCGTATGCTTCTTGCTGATAGTCTTCCTCCAAAACGATTTAAAAATAATGCATTCGGGTTATTTTTATCTATAGATATATTTTTTCTAAATATATTTCTAACGGTTAAATATTTTTGTACTGCCTTTATGCTCGGATTTCCCAAAGGGAGAATTCTTTCCTTTGAGCCCTTTCCAAATACCCTCACAGTTTTCTCATACAGGTCTATATCGCGAATATCCAAATTCACCAGTTCTCCAACCCTCATTCCGGTGCCATAAAGCAGCTCAAGGATTGCCCTATCTCTAATTCCAAATATTGTATGCCCGAACGGCGTTTCAATAAGTTTGTTAATTTCTTCTAAGTATAAGAAAGAAGGTAATTTCTTATTTATCTTAGGTGTTATTAGATTTATGGTCGGATTAATATCTACTATACCTTCTCTTGATAGAAATTTAAAGAAAGACCGGACAGTAGATATTTTTCTGCAAATACTTCTTACCGAATAATCACACTTCTTTAAATATACAATATATTTTCGCATAATGCTGCGGTCAATATATTGTACATTGCTTCTCTTTATTATTTTATATTCCTTTAAATAATTTAACAACTGTAATAAATCGTTTTTATAGGAAATAATAGTATTATTGGAATAATTTTTTTCATTCTTTAGAAAAGAAATATACGAATTTATATGTTCCTTCAAATTTAAACACTCCTCCTTTTTTTCTTTTTTTGAGGAACAAATTCTCTTTCTCGAAATAAATTACCACTTAAATTCCAAGTGCTATCTTAAATTATGATTTATCCTTTTTTTTAAATTCTTTATAATCACAATCAGAATTACTACACTTAAAATAAAGTCCGCTTTTCTTACTATTACTTATTACTAAAATAGAATTACATTGTGGGCATCTTTTATTAACCGGCTTATTCCAGGTTACAAAGGAGCATTTAGGATAATTGCTGCACCCGTAGAAGGTCCTTCCCTTTTTGGTCTTTTTTCTGATAATCTCACCCGAACAGCCCTCTTCGGGACAGGAGATGCCGATTTTATCTAAAAATGGTTTTGTATTTTTACATTTCGGGAATCCTGAACAAGCTAAAAATTTACCAAAACGTCCATTTTTTATTAACATCTTACTACCGCATTTATCACATATTTCATCACTGAATACTTTTGGCATTTCAATTTTTGGTGCCTGGTTTCCTTTTTCCAAATTCCTGGAAAATGTCTTATAAAATCTATCTAAAACATTTTCCCACTTTTCATTATCGGATTCGACTTCATCAAGCTGTTTTTCCATTTTTGCAGTAAAAGCGACATTTACAACATCGGAAAAATATTGAATTAAAAAAGAGTTTACAGTTATTCCCAATTCTGTAGGTCTAAAATTTTTATTTACTTTTTCCACATAGGTCCGATATTGTAAGGTGCTTATAGTCGGTACGTATGTACTTGGTCTCCCTATTCCTTCTTTTTCTAATCTTTTTACCAGGCTGGCTTCTGTGTATCTGGGAAGAGGTTTGGTGAAAGATTGATTTGCCTTAATTTTTAACAACTTGATTTTATCTTTTTTTTCAAGATTAGGGATTTTATTTAAATCCTGATTATTTTGGCCAGACAGAACCATACATCCCTTAAATAGTATCCGATAGCCGGATGTCCTAAAGATATATCTTCCTGCCTCAATATCTATAGTAATTTTTTCCAGATAAGCAGCTTTCATCCTGCTAGCTACAAATCTTTGCCAGATTAAATTATATAATTTATATTGATCATTAGTTAAATATTGTCTAATTGATTCCGGGTAATTGAATACATAGGTAGGCCTGATGGATTCATGAGCATCTTGAATCTTTACATTTTTTGTTTTCTTTTTTCCTGTTTTTAAATTTTGAGATAATTCAGCAAAATCTTTACCATAATGTTCTTCAATATATTTTTTCGCTGCATTCTTTGCTTCATCAGATACTCTTATCGAGTCAGTACGCATATAAGTAATTAAACCGGTATTTCCTTTATTGCCCAGGGTGATACCTTCGTATAATTGTTGTGCTATAAACATGGTTTTTTTGATGGGAAAATTCAATTTATTATAGGCTTCTTGCTGTAAGGTACTGGTAGTAAATGATGGACGGGGATTTCTAAATTCCTTCTTTTTGTTTATACTTTTTATGCAGATATCCTGATTTTTTGCTTCTTCACAAATTTTTGTGGCTTTTTCTTTAGTGTTAATAATTACTTTTTTAGAATTTATATAGAAAAGTTTTGCCTCAAAAGGCTCTGCCTTTTCATCTTCTATTTTTTTGAACGAGGCATTTATTGTCCAATATTCTGCTATCTTAAATTTAGCTATTTCTTCTTCTCTTTCGCATATTAAGCGTAATGTTACAGATTGCACTCTTCCTGCACTTAGTTTTTTGCCAATCTTTTTCCATAATAATGGACTAACTTTGTAACCCACTAATCTATCTAATAATCTCCTGGCTTTTTGAGAGTTAACCATATTAAGGTTAATTTCTCTCGGATTTTTAATGGACTGAGATACAGCCTTTTCAGTTATTTCGTTAAAACTAACCCTGTTTTTTTCATCCTTGATATTTAATTTTTGAGCAATATGCCAGGCAATTGCTTCACCTTCCCTATCCGGGTCAGTAGCTAAAAAAACCTTCTCTTTTCCTTTAACGCTTTTTTGCAATTCTCTTACTACGCTTCTTTGTTTAGGAATAACCACATATTCTGGTTTAAAGTCATTTTCAATATCTATCCCCAATTTTGTTTTAGGTAAATCTATCAAATGCCCCTTACTTGATTTAATAGTATAATCCTTGCCCAATATTTTTTTTAATGTTTTTTCTTTAGTTGGTGATTCAACTATCACCAGATATTTTGTCATTTTTTATTCCTTGTAAATTATTTGTTATCATTTTCCTTTTAATCGGTTAAAGATATCCTGCGGCCAGGAAGGTAATATTATCGCACCATGAGGACAATGTTCTTCACAGCAAAAGCAAGAAATACATTTTTTTCTATCCGCTTCCGGAAATTTATCGGTTAAATTCATTGCGGAAACAGGACAAACTTCAATACATCTTTTGCATATTTTACATTTATTATGATTTACTATCGGCTTAACCGATGCAAAATTAAATATATGGGGGACCACTGTTTTTCTTATTCTTTGCAAAATACCGTTATTCGGTGTTTTAAATCCCGGAATTACTTCTAATTCTCCATCAATAATTATGTTAGAGATATCTGTCTCCCCTAAATTTCTTTCTTTGGCAACCTGTAACAACTCAATTGTATCAGGCTTAAGCCCCATCATGGCGGCCATAACAGAATCAAGAGAAATGCCATTATCGCTGCTTAATATTTTATTTATAATTCGTATTTTTCCATTAGTAGGGCCTATTCCTTCCATGCCGATTATAGCGTCCATAATATTTAAATCAGGAATTCTTATTTGGTAAATATCTACCAAAAGTTCAGCAAATCCTTTAATGGAGCGGGCATAAGTATGTAATTTTGCCTTCTTACCTCCCGGGATAATACCGAACATATTTTTTATGGCACCGGTAATAGTAGTTAAACTGTGAGTTTTGAATTTTGGAACGTTAATAACATAATCTGCCTCTTTAACTATTTTGGAAATAATTAATTCTTCCATAAATTCTGACTCTACCTTTACTTCGACTATTTCCCTGGCAATATTACTGTAAC
>CAZXYB010000019.1:0-8309 GCA_964644855.1 uncultured Atribacterota bacterium
ATCAATAAACTAAAAGCTTGAAGCTAAAACCATAATTCAAAACCCATATAGCGTATAGCGTACAGCGTTTAGCGTATAGGCTAAAAGCTTAAAGCTAAAAACGAAAAACCATAATTCAAAATTTGTTTGTATAAACTATTGTTTTGAATGTAGGGGTCGGATTTATCCGACCCGAGTTCTGCGGGCTTGATAAATCAAAACCCTACAAATTATATATTACACATTACTGCATTTCTTTTCTCTTGCCACAGGCAGACACAAGGTCTGCCCCTACATCTGACTTTGGATTTCTTATTTCTTAACTATACGCTAAACGCTGTACGCTATACGCTATTTTCTATTTCGCCAAGTGTATCACAAATTCCTTTAAAAATTTCAAAATTTCTGCAGATTTAATCCCGGAAAGGTTAATTTTAGAAATCCCGGACAATCTATATTCTTCTTTTATTAATCTTTGCTGATAAAAAGAAGACAGTCTGCTTAATTTAGTTTTTATCTTATCGTTTTGCAGATATCTAAGAATTAACTTATTTTCCTTTACCACCAAGGAACTAATACCTAACTTTCTCAAAAATATTTTCAGATATATTATCTCTAATAAATTCTTTAGCTCCCAGGGATAAATTCCATATCTGTCCCTCAACTCTTCTTTTATCCTCTCCAAATCTTCTAAATCTTTAATCTCAGCCAATTTCCGATAAATTAAGACTCTCTGTTTCAAATCAGGGATGTATTCTCCGGGAATATAGGCATCTATTTTTACATCGATAACCGGAGTAATCTCTTTCCCCTTTTCTTTTCCTTCTTTCTCTCCCCGTAATTCCTTAACCGCTTCTTCCAATAGGCGGCAATAAAGATTGAACCCTACCTCGCCAACCGACCCATGCTGCTCTTTACCCAGCAAATTACCTGCTCCTCGAATCTCTAAATCTCGCATGGCCAATTTAAAACCGGAGCCTAACTCACTGAATTCTTTAATGGCCTGCAATCTTTTTTTTGCGGTAGCGGAAATAGACCGATAGGAAGGATAAAGAAAATAAGCATAGGCACGTCGGTCAGTCCTCCCTACTCTCCCTCTTAATTGGTAGAGCTGGGACAAGCCAAATTTATGAGCATCATCGATAATAATAGTATTCGTATTGGGAATATCCAAACCAATTTCTATGATGGTGGTGCAGACTAAAATATCATATTTCTTTTCTAAAAAATCAATCATTATATCTTCTAACTGCTCTTCTGCCATCTGTCCATGAGCAATACCGATTCTGGCTTGAGGAAAGAGCCGACTCAAATCCTGTGCTATTTTCTGGATACTTCTTACTCGGTTATGGACAAAGAATGTCTGTCCCTCCCTGTCCAATTCTCTTCTTATGGCCTCTATAATCACTTTATCGTCTCTTTTACAAATATAAGTAGCGATAGGAAATCGGTCTTCCGGGGGAGTATTTATCACGCTTAGGTCTCTGACCCCGATAAGAGACATATGCAGTGTACGAGGGATAGGAGTGGCAGTTAAGGTAAGAGAATCAATACTTTCTTTTAATTTTTTTATTCTTTCTTTATGAAGAACTCCGAAACGCTGCTCTTCATCCACGATCAACAAACCCAAATCCTTAAATCGAATGTCATTTTGAATCAAGCGATGGGTTCCTATAATAATATCTACCTTCCCTTCTTCCAGTCCTTCAATAACTTTTTTCTGTTGCTGTTTGCTTCTAAAACGGGAGAGCATATCTATATTTATAGGAAAGGAGTTCATTCTTTCCCGAAAAGTATCATAATGTTGTTGAACCAGGATAGTGGTAGGTGCTAAAATTGCCACCTGCTTTCCGTCTAATACCGCCTTAAAAGCAGCTCTTATAGCTATTTCTGTTTTGCCATAACCTACATCTCCGCAAATTAATCTCTCCATAGGTTTAACTATTTCCATATCAGCTTTAACCTCGGATAGAGCCTGTAATTGGTCATAAGTCTCTTCATAAGGGAAAGACATCTCCAGTTCTTGCTGCCAATTATTATCTTTGGAGAAGGCAAAACCTCTGATTTCTTTACGGGCAACATATAAATTATAAAGTTCCCGGGCTAATTGTTGAATCGACCTTTTTGCTTTCCCTTTAGCCTTCCCCCAGGAGATTCCTCCTAAACGGCAAATCTTGGGGGTTTTATCTTTGATGCCTATATATTTATGAACTAAATTAAACTGATCTACCGGGACATACAGTTTATCCCCTTGTGCATATTCGATTAAAAGGTAATCCTGTTTTACTCCTTTAACGTTTAAATTGATAATCCCTCTATATAGGCCTATACCATGATCAATATGTACTACATAATCTCCCGAAGAGATATCCATCGCAGTGAAAAAGGGTTCGCTCTTACGCCTGGTTAATTTATATCTTTTATTCCTTTCCTTGCCGAATATTTCCTGGTCGCTTATAAAAACTGTTTTAAGATTCTGAAGTTTAAATCCATAATTTAAGTAACCATAAGAAATGAAGATAGTTGATTTTAAATGAGTGTATTCTTCTATCCTTCCTATAGTAAATCTTTTTATTCCTCTTTCCTCTAATATCTCTCCTAAACGTTGCGCCCGACCTTCATTCCTAACCAGAATAATAATATGCTGTTTTTCTGTCTGCCATTTTTCCAAATCTCTAGTAAACAGGCCTAAATTCCCAAAATAAGAACTAATTTCCTGTGCTTCTAAAGTAAATTTTCTGATATCTTCTTTTTTCTCTTCCTGATTAGCGGAAATATCTTCTTTATTTTCCTGCGGAAGATAGGAAAAATTAATCATATTTTTAGATTTTAATTTATCACATATCCCGAGGTTAGAGATGAAATGAGAAGAAGGTGAGAAGATTAATTCCCTTTTATCTTGCTCAATTTTCTGGTAAATGTTTTCAACCTCTTCCTGAAACTCCTCCTCTTTCTCTTTAATTAATTCCGGCTCGTTTTGTAGTACTATCAAGTCATCGGGAAGATAATCAAATATAGTGCTGTAATTATAATTAGATGAACCATCGGCAATTAATTCCCGGGAAGGAAGAAGGGTGTAATCAGTCAATTTAAGTATCGACCTTTGAGTGCTCAAATTAAAATACCTGATTGATTCTATCTGGTCTCCAAATAATTCTAATCGAAGAGGGTTTTCGCTGGTTACCGGGAAAAAATCGATAATCCCTCCCCGGCTGCTAAATTCACCTTTTTTGTCGACTATCTCTACCGACCGATAATTTTGCTCTAAGAGTATTTTTAAAAAATCCTCCTTTTTTAAGGCATCTCCTACCTTTAATTTCCAACTCGTCTTCTTAAATTTTTGAGGAGAGGCCAATTTGGGCAGGAGGGCTTTAATATCAGCAATTAAAATTTTTCTCTTTTTATTGTGGTCGTTTGCGGAAAGATGCTTCAGGATATTTATCCTTTGCTGGATTATCTGGGGATCGGAACTGATGTCTTCATAGGGGAGGACATCAAAAGAAGGAAAAAGAAAAATATTTTCTTCCTTGTTTTGGGATTTATTTAAAAAGTTACTTAAGTCCTGGTATATCTTTAAGGCATTTTCCTGAGAATCGGTAATAATAAGGTAAGAATTTTTTATTTCTTCTTTTGAGGCTAAGGCAGCGATAAAAAAAGAACGCGCACTATCCTTCAAACCGGAAAGTAAAATTTTGCTAATTAATTTTCCTTTTATTATTTTTATTATTTCTTTAAATTCCGCGGATTGATTCCACAGGGAGAATATTCCTGGTAAAGACATTATAAATCCTTTCAATTTAGTTAGCTGGTTAGTTGGTTAATTGGTTAACTGGTTTAAAATACAAGAAAAATACGAGTTTCTAGTTATTGGTTTTAAGTATGCAACTAAAAATTTAGAACGAAAAACCATAATTCAAAATTCAAAACTTTTCTTAGTTTTTAGATTTGAGTCATAGTCTTGGGTTTCTCGCCACATACTATATTAATATACGATAACATACGCGATACTAATTTATTCTGGCTACTGGATTCTGGCTCCTGACTACTGATTTTTGTCTTTTATTTTCTTAACTAGTTAACCAGGTAACCAACTAACCAATCAACGACTAATTACTATTTTGCCAACACTGAAGCTAAATCATAAAGGCCTTGCTTAATAGTTTTTTTCTGGTTCAGGACTACCTCTATATCAGTTGCCTCAACTTTATTCCCAATCAACCCTACCATTTTAGATGTTTCACCTTTTAATAGATGCTCTACGGCTGCTGCCCCTAAACGGCTGGCCAATATCCTATCAAAGGCAGAAGGCGAACCACCTCTTTGTAGATAACCTAAAATAGTAATCCGTGTTTCGTAGCCAATCTTATCTTCTAAATAGTTTCTTACCTCATCGGTCTTTTCTACTCCTTCGGCAATAACAATAATACAATGGGTCTTTCCTCTTTTATAGCCTTCTTTTAATTTTATGCTAATTTCCGATAAATTATAGGGTATTTCCGGAACAAGAATTACTTCAACTCCTCCGGCTATTCCGCTCATCAAGGCTAAATAACCTGAATTTCTTCCCATAACTTCCACCACAAATGCCCTCTGATGAGAAGAAGCTGTATCTTTAATCTTGTCAATGGCATCAATAACTGTATTTAAAGCAGTGTCTACACCTATAGCCATATCTGTCTTAGGTAAATCATTATCAATGGTAGCCGGAACACCAATAGTCTTCAGCCCTAAAGCGCTTAAATCTCGAGTCCCTCGCAGAGTACCATCGCCTCCGATAGTTACTAATCCATCAATATCGAACTTCCGGAGTTTTTGAAGAGCAATATCAAGACCTTCTTTGGTTTTAAATTTTTCGCTGCGTGAGGTTTTAAGAATAGTTCCTCCTCTTTGCATAATTCCGCCTGTTAATACTTGATTCGTAGGGGAAATTTGTCCTTCCATTAAACCGGCAAATCCCTTCTCCACAGCAAAAACCTCTAAATTATGGAAGATTCCGGTTCGTACCGCTGCCCGAATAGCAGCATTCATTCCCGGGGAGTCTCCCCCGCTGGTAAGAACAGCAATTCTTTTCATTTTCATAACAATTTTACCTCCAATGTAATTGGTTAGCTAGTTAGCTGGTTAATTGGTTAGTTAGTTTAGAATACAAGAGAAATCCTGGTTTTAGTTCATAGTTTATAGTTATCAGTATACAAAACTAAAAGCTGAAAGCGAAAAACTTAAAGACATAATTCAAAATTTAAATCCTGTTGTATAGTATAGTTAGTTGGTTTAAGATTAAATCCTCAACTAATTAACCAGGTAACCAGGTAACCAACTAACTAAATACTAATTAATATTCTGGCTGCTTCTTCCGGAGAAGTAGTATTAATATAAAATCCCGTTCCCCATTCAAAACCGGCTATTTTAGTCAACCGAGGAATTATTTCTATATGCCAGTGATATTTCTTGTCCAAATCCGACCATTCTCCGGTAGAAAATTCTTTAGAGGGTGCGGTATGAATTATAAAATTATAAGGAGGGTTATTTAACTTTTTCTTTATTTGGGATAAAGTATCTTTTAATATTCTGGCTAAACTTAAAATATCATTGTCGCTGTTCTCCTCATAACAAGCATTATGGCGTTTAGGAAGTATCCAGGTTTCAAAGGGAAATCTGGCGGCAAAAGGCGAAATAGTCACATATTTTTCCGTTTCTTTTATCAATCTGTCTTTAGATTTTATCTCATCTTTTATATAATCGCAGAAAATACATCTCCCGTTAAGGTCAAAATATTCTTTGGCGCCTTTTAACTCTTCTTTTATCCTTTGCGGGATAATAGGGGTGCCGATAAGCTGAGAATGAGAATGCTCTAAGGATGCTCCCCCATCGATACCGTAATTTTTAAATATTAGAATATATTTTATCCTTTTATCCCTGGATAAATCTAAATATCTTTGCCGGTAAGTTTTTAAGATTAAAACAATATTATCAATGCTTAAATTATCAAAATCTTTATGATGATGTGGAGTTTCAATTATTACTTCATGAACTCCCAGACCGTCCATCTTCTCAAACATTCCTGCCTTTTCCAGGACAGCTTCTCTCTCTTGCATCTTTAAAGCAGGATATTTATTAGGAACCACCCTTACTTTCCATCCCGGCTTGTTTTCCCTGGTGCCTTCTTCCCGAAAAGCAAATATTTCAGGAGGCGTCTTGCCTTCATTCCCTTCACAGAATACGCAACTATCTTTTTTCTTCTCTTCTTTTTTTATTTTATAATCTAAGGGTCTTCTCCCTCTTTCTGTAGAAATTATTACCCAATTATCAATTATAGGGTCTTTTCTCAATTCGGTCATCCCTGTTCTCCCTAAACCTTAATTAGTCGTTAGTGAATAGTGAATAGTCGTTAGTTAAAATACAGTGATAAGTAATGAGTAACAAGTAATAAGCTTCAAATTGCAAGTTTTATGGGAATGACAGATGTAGGGGCTTGATTTATCAAGCCCGCAAAACACGGGTCGGATAAATCCGACCCCTACATTAAAGAAATATTTTATTTGAAATACAAAAAGTTTTAAGTTTTGAATTATGGTTTTTCGCTTTTAGCTTTAAGCTTTAAGTTTATTGATTTATCATATACGCTAAACGCTGTACGCTCCACGCTATATTGATATTGTATCTAATTACACTTAGTTTGTCCATAAAAAAAGAGACATGTTAATACATACCTCTTTTTTTATATTATTATTTTACAACTATTCAAATGCATTAATTACGGTTCAATTAATTTTTTGTTGTATTTTCTCATAGCTTTTTCAAAGCCCTCTTCTATTACCGTCTTTATTGCTTTAGTAGATAGTTTTATGGTTTCCTTTATTTTACCCTCTTCGCCACGGTTAAAATTAGAAAGCACATAAGACACACAATCAAAATTAAAGTTTACTAAAGGATTGCCAATTCCTATTCTCAAACGAGGGATTTCTTCACTGTGTAAATATTGCATAATTGACTCCATCCCTTTATGGCCACCGGTACTCCCCTTTTTGCGAATCCTTATCTGCCCAAATTCCAAATTCAGGTCATCATAAACTATCAATAAATCTTGAAGGGGTATTTTGTAATAAGAAACTACCTTGCTTACTGCTCTTCCACTTAAATTCATAAAAGTTTGCGGCTTTACCAGCATTACTTTATGATTATTTATCATCCCTCGGGAAATTAAAGAATAATAAGATTTTACTTTCTTAAATTCTATTTCTATATCCTGGGCCAAACCATCAACTGCTCTAAACCCCATATTGTGCCTGGTAAATTTATATTTTAAACCAGGATTACCCAGGCCAACCACGATCTTCAATAAAACCCACTATCCTTTTATTGTTCTATTCTTTTTTATGTGCAGAAGAAAGATTTTCTTCTTTAGTTTCTGCTTTTTCTTCTTCCTTAGCTATTTCTTCGCCTTCTACTACTTCTTCTCCCTCTTCAACCACTTCTTCTATCTTGGCGGGAGCAACCACTGCAGCAACAACTCTATCTAATTCAGTTAATATTTCAACACCTTCCGGAATTTCCATATCTCCGACAGAAATATGCTCGCCTACTTTAAGACTACTAAGGTCAACTTTAAAACTATCCGGCACTTTAGAAGGTAAACACTCTATTTCTACTTTTCGTAATTCAACTTGCAGAATACCTCCTTCTTCTACTCCGATAGGTTCTCCAATTAGTTCAATATCGATTTCTAAGGTTAATTTTTCTTTTAAGGTTACTCCGTAAAAATCAACATGAACTATTTGCCTTTTTAACGAATTATACTGAAGATCTTTAATTACCACCAATCGTTTAATTTTTTCCTTCCCATCATTTATCTCTAAATCTATAAGTTTGTGTGATTTAGCGGATAATAATTTTGATAATTCATTATTTTTAACTTTTAATACTAAATTTTCTTTATCATGAGGAGAATACAACACTCCAGGGATAATTCCTTCTCTTCTGTATTTCTTATTAATTTCCTTCCCTGTATTATCTCTTAATTCCACTTTTAATTTTGGTTTTTCCACCCTATTAACCTCCAATCTCGTATTGTGTATTGCGTATCACATATAGTATAAATTAGTATATTGCCTATCGCTATATAATTTACCCGTTCACCAATTTACCAATTGCCTAATAAAAGATACAAGTTGTAAATTAGTATAAGTTTTATCTGGCTTACCAGTTTACCAGTTTACCAGTTAAAATACAAGTCACAAGTTGCGGGTTACGAGTTTCAAGTTTAGAAAGCCTTTACAGTAAACCGACAACTGAAAACTTATTTTGTATCTTGTATTTAATGCTAACGACTA
>CAZXYB010000019.1:8409-11481 GCA_964644855.1 uncultured Atribacterota bacterium
CTAACGACTAATTAAATTGGTTAATTAAATATCAATCATTCCGCTTAAATAAAGTGCTTATTGATAAATTCTTATGAATTCTGTTAATGGCTTCGGCAAATATCTCTGCTACCGATAAAACTTTAATACCGGGTAAACACTTATTATTAGCAACGGGAATAGTATTGGTTACCACCACTTCATTAAATAAACCATCATGAAAAGATTTTTCTAATCTCTCTTTTGCAGGACCGGCAAACACAGGATGAGTAGCACAAATATAAACCTCTTCTGCACCGGCATTTAATAAGGCCTGGCTTCCTTTTATTATTGAACTGGCTGTATCAATAAGATCATCAACTACAATAGCTGTTTTACCTTTTACTCTTCCCACTATATGCATTATCTCTACATTATCAAAAGACGACCTATATTTATCGATAATAGCAATCGGTTTATTAATACGTCCGGCGAATTCCCTTGCCCTCGCTGTTCCTCCTACATCAGGAGAAACTACCACTATCTTATCCAAATTTTTCTCTTTAAAATAATTTGATAATATGCTTACAGCTTCCAATTGATCTACAGGTATATCGAAAAATCCCTGAATCTGCCCAGCGTGTAAATCCATAGTAAGCACCCTGTTTACTCCCGCAGAGACTAATAAGTTTGCCACTAACTTTGCAGTAATTGGCTCGCGGGGTTGAGTTTTTCTCTCCTGTCGAGCATAACCATAATAGGGTATTACCGCGGTAATTCTTCCCGCTGAAGCTCTCCTTAAAGCATCTATCATAATTAACAATTCCATAAGATACTCATTGGTGGGCGGACAGGTAGATTGAATTATAAAAACGTCTTCACCTCTTACGCTCTCCTCAATCTTAACCTTAATTTCGCCATCAGGAAATCTGGAAACATCTGCCTGACCTAAAGGTACTTTCAAATACTTACATATCTCTTCTGCTAAATCTTTATTGGAATTACCAGCAAAAATTTTTAATACTCTTTTCTCATCAGGTATCAAAATATTATCTCCCCATCTTTTAAATTTTATTATATAAAATTTTAATTTTCATCTTCCTTCTTTTTCTTTTTTCTTCTTTCGCCATCCGGAAATATTTTTTTGCCTGGAACGGGAAATAGCCAAATTGCCTGCGGGTACATCCTCGGTAATAGTTGAGCCAGCTCCGGTATAAGAATCTTTCCCTAATTTTACCGGTGCTACCAATGAATTGTTGCTTCCGATAAAAACTCCATCTTCTATGACAGTTTTATTCTTTTTTTCTCCGTCGTAATTACAGGTTATAGTCCCCGCGCCAATATTAACCTTTTTGCCGATTGTGACATCGCCCAAATAGGTTAGATGAGAGGCCTTGCTGCTTTCACCCATAATAGTTTTCTTTAATTCTACAAAATTTCCTATCTTTGCTCCTTTTTCCACGACAGTTTCGGGTCGCAAATGAGCATAGGGACCAATATTTGCTCCTTCTTTAACGGTACTATTTTCTATTATTGAAGCCCAAACTCTAACTCCCTTTCCTATATCGGCATCGATTAGGTGAGAGTAAGGTCCGATAAGACAACTACTTCCAATTTTAGTATCTTTTTCAATAATAGTAAAGGGATATATAATGCTATCCTGACCGATTTTAACTCCCTGCTCTACAAAAGTACTATTAGGGTCAACTACAGTTACTCCTTGAAGCATCAAGTCTTGAAGAGTTTTTTGATATACTTTTTGGGAAGCATTAGCAAGATCTAATCGATTATTTATTCCTAATATTTCCGAATAATCTTTTACTATTACATTCCCTACAGTTAATCCTTCCCCTAATAATATCTTTACCGTATCAGTTAGGTAATACTCACCTTGTTTATTATTTTTGCTAACTTTCTCTAAGGCCTGGAAAAGTTTTTCCTTATTAAAACAATAAATTCCGCTGTTTATTTCGGTTATTTTCTTTTTATCCGTAGATAAATCTACCTCTTCGATTATCCCCTTTATTTCGCCCATTTTATCTCTAATGATTCTACCATAACCTTTAGGTTTTTTTAAAACAGTAGAGAGCAGAGTACAGCAAAAATTGTTAGCTTTATGATATTTCAAAAGCCTCTTTAGAATTTTAACCGTTAAAAAGGGAACATCCCCGGATAAAATCAGTATATTACCTTTAAAACCAGACAATAATTTTTTGGTTTGCAAAACTGCATGGGCAGTTCCTAACTGCTCGTTCTGCTCTACATACTCTATTTTATCGCTAATTAATTCTCTTATCCTATCGCTTTTATAACCGACTATTAATATCTTTCTTTTTGCTTCAAGTTGACTAACCGTGTCTAATACATAATTTAAAATTGGTTTTCCTGCAAGATTATGAAGAACTTTAGGCAAATTAGATTTCATTCTTTTGCCTTTACCTGCTGCCATAATAATTATAGCAGTATCACTCATAATCATACCTCCAATAATTAGTCGTTAGTGAATAGTGAATAGTCGTTAGTTTTAAATACAAAATACAAATTAGTCGCTAGTATATGGTTAGCGTATAGCGTACAGCGTTTAGCGTATAGGATAAATCAATAAACTAAAAGCTAAAAACTAAAAACCATAATTTAAAACTTAAAATTTTTTCGTATTTCAAATAAAGTATTTTTTTTGTAGGGGTCGGATTTATCCGACCCGAGTTCTGCGGGCTTGATAAATCAAGCCCCTACATTTGTCATTCCCGTAAAACTTGCAATTCGAAACTCATTACTTATCACTGTGTTTTAAACCGGATAACCGGCAAACTGGATAACCATCTTCATAAAATACGAGATACGAATTAGCTAACTAGTTAACCAAGTAACTAAGTAACAAGTCAATATGGCTGGGGCGGAAGGGTTCGAACCTTCGAATGCGGGATCCAAATTCCCGTGCCTTACCACTTGGCTACGCCCCAAACCGATTTTTTTATTCCTGTAATTTAGTTAGAATAGACCTTCTTCTTTCTTCTCGCCCTCTTCCTCTGTTGCTGTTTCTCCTACTGCTTCTTCTTTTTCCTCTTCTTTAGGTTCTACTACTTCTTCTTTAGGTGCTACTACTTCTTCTTT
>CAZXYB010000020.1:0-11348 GCA_964644855.1 uncultured Atribacterota bacterium
TTAAAGCTTCTGCCATTGCTTTGGGAACTTCTGCTTCTGCTTCTACCACCTTTGCCCTCATTTCTTGGACTCTGGCCTTCATTTCTTGCTCTTGAGCTACTGCTAATGCTCTTCTCTGCTCAGCCTTGGCCTGAGCAATCTTCTTATCCGCTTCTGCCTGATCAGTCTGTAACATGGCACCAATATTTTTACCTACATCTACATCAGCAATATCGATGGACAATATTTCAAAAGCTGTCCCGGCATCTAAACCTTTCTTTAATACAGTTTTAGAAATATTATCCGGGTTTTCTAAGACATTTTTATGGGTTACTGCTGAACCAATAGTAGTAACAATTCCCTCTCCTACTCTAGCTATAATTGTCTCCTCACCGGCTCCTCCCACCAGGCGTTCAATATTTGCTCTTACCGTCACTCTGGCAGTGGCCATAACTTGAATACCATTTTTGGCTACCGCTGCTACTATCGGGGTTTTTATTACTTTCGGGTTTACACTCATTTGTACAGCTTCTAAGACATTTCTACCGGCTAAATCAATAGCTGTTGCTTTTTCAAAGGTTAAATTAAGGCCGGCTCTCTCAGCAGCAATCAAGGAATCTACTACTCGGTCAACATCTCCCCCAGCCAGGAAATGTGCTTCTAATTTATCAATGGAAACGCTCAAGCCAGCTTTTGTGGCTTTTATTAAGGTGCCAACAATTTTATGAGGGGGTACTCTTCTAAGCCTCATACCCACTAAAGTAAAAATTCCCACTTTTACCCCTGCCGCTATAGCTGAAATCCATAATCCTACCGGTATAAATTGAAAGAAAATATAGATTATAAAAATAACTACTATAATTGGAATCAACGGAACCAATAACTCAATCATTTTTTTACCTCCTTGTTTTAAAAATAATATTTTTTCAAATAGACTGGCGAGACGCCTGTCCTATACAACTTTATAATTTCAACTTAACTTAGAAGCATCGACTGTTTCGACTACTATCTTGTTACCTTCAACGCTTATTATTTTAATTTTAGTATTAGAATCAACGTATTCTCCCCGGGTAAGGGCATTTAATTTTTTACCATTAACCTTTATTATACCAGACGGACGCAAAGGTGTAATGGCTATGCCTTCTTTTCCGTTTAATCGATTTAAATCTTTTGTCCCTACTGTATATCCTAATTCCTTTTTCTGCTCTGTAGAAAGGACAAATTTTCTCCAGGTTCGGGTAGAAGGAATATATTTAATTAATAAAAAAAATCCTACTACGGATACGCCCAGGGCAATCGAGATAGAATAAGTCGCCTGGACAATATTCCCAAAAGTAAGAAATATACTGACCAAAATAGCTGCAATTCCGCTTATTCCGGCCAAGCCGAACCCGGGAATAAAAAATATTTCTGCCAAAAGCAAAATAAGACCGATTACAAATAGGATAATTGTTTCAAATCCTGCCAAGCCAACAATTATATGTCCTCCAAAAAATAAAGACAGAGAAATTATTCCTATTGACCCTGCTATCCCCCAGCCCAAAGTCCAAAATTCAATTATCAGTCCTAAAAAACCTATTGACAACAATAATGGGCTTACTACAGGATTGGTAACAAATCGGCTTATATTCTCTGCCCAATTTGGATAAATGTATACTATTTTAGCATCTTTAAGATTTAGGAAATTTAAAACTTCTTCAATACTTGAAGCATTACCATCTGCAAAATTTAATTTTATGGCCTGTTCAGCATTTAAAGTTAATATTTTATCTTTTTCTATTATACCTTTAATTTCTACATCTTTGTCAACCATGGCGGCTGCTATATCTTCCGAACGCCCTCTACTTAAGGCAGTTGAACTAAATTCGGCTCTTAAGGCAGAAATATTTTTTTCATCTGCCGGTCTTGGTTCTGCCGCGCCGATACTGGCACTTTTATCTATTAGAATATATTTTGCAGATAGGGCAATAAGGGCTCCTGCAGACCATGCTCTATTTTTAACATAAGCTACGCTTGGTATATTTAGGCTCATTATCTTATCTCTTATCTGGGTAGCGGCATCAACTCTTCCTCCGAAGGTATCAATTTCTAAAATAATCGCTTTTGCCTTATTTGATACCGCTTCCTCTAAAGCCCGTTGTACATAAGAAGATAAACCTAAGTCAATTGTTCCTTTAATAGATATTAAATATACTTCATCTGTTTCATTTGCGTAAGTGTTTAGAGCAATTAAACTAAAAATTATAAATAGAGTTATAACTGTAAGAAATATCTTACGCTTTTTATTTGAATTAGATTTTATTATCAAATAATTTACACTCCTAAATTAGTCGTTAGTGAATGGTAAATAGTCGTTAGTACAAATACAAAATGTAGGTGTTTATGATTAATCAATTGACCTACTGACCAATTTACCAAGTAACCAATCAACAAATCAACAAATTGAGATATATAATTAAATGAAAAAATTACAAAAACGAAGAAAGACTCAAAATACTTACCAGGGTAAGTCTGAGTCTTTCTTCGTTAACTCTAATTTTTTGTATTACCCAGTAAGTCCCGTACCATTTTATTAACTATTTTCCCATTTACTTTCCTTTTAATTGGGGCATAATTTCTTTCATAGCAGGACCAATGTTTTGTAGGCCTTTAAATCCAAATTTTACAATAGTATCTTTTACTATTTTTTCTACTTCTTCCTCAGGTAATTGCTCAGGAAGATATTTTTTTACAATTTCAATTTCTTTTTTTGCCTTATCAGCAAGTTCCGGCCTTTGGCCTTTGGTAAAAATATTTAAAGATTCTTCTAACTTTTTTAAATTATTGGCCACTATCCCAATAACTTCATCTTCGGTTAGTTTATCCTTTTTAGATATTTCAGCATTTTTAATTGCTGCCCTAATCAATCGTAAAGTCGATAATTTTAATTTTTCGCTCTCCTTTAATGCTTTTTTCGTATCATTAAAAATAACTTCTTCTAAGGATAACTGTTTTGACATCTAAAATCTACCTCTTTTTTTCAGTTTCCTCTGGGCAGCAAGCGCCTTTTTCTTCCTTCTTACGCTTGGTTTTTCATAATATTCATGACGCCGAAGGTCGGATATTATTCCACTCTTCTGGCATTCCTTTTTAAATCTTCTAAGGGCGTGATCCATTTCTTCATTATCTTTAACTTTTATTTTGGCCATATTTACACCTCCCATCTTCTGCATATTAGGGTAACAAATGATATATTACGGGTTAATAATATCATTCTGTTTATCAAATTCAAATATAAAACATCAAGTTTAAGTAACTATTTAAACTATCCAAATAAATATCTTTCATATTATATAATACAACTATAAATTTATCAAGAAATACTAAAAGAAAGTATTGGGTATCGAGTTAAGAAAGAGAGAAAAAGATAAAAAAAATAATATTCTTCTTTTTTTTCCAATTATCCCACTAAAGTTTGCACTAACTAAATCCTTTAATACAAAACTACTATATTATTATATTAACCAAGGCTAACGTCAAATTTTTTTGTTAATAATATTTTTTATTTATCTTTTTTTAAAAATTCCCTACCATTCCCCGGATACAATTTTTCTATTTGCACGATACGCAATAAGCGATACAACTGTTAGTATAAACTTTACCGAAATAGCTTTAGAAAAAAAATAGTAGTTATTGTTTCTGCTTTTTCCCTCTACTTTTTTTCTCTTATACCTTTTTTCTTTTTACGTGATACTCAATACGAATTATTAATTTGACAAAAACTCTTTACAATATTATATTATATACAATCAGTCTAACTAGTCATTAGTGAATAGTGAATAGTCGTTAGTTTCAAATACAAAATGCAAGATAAATTAGTTAGTTAGTTTAATGCTAATAATCTAATAACCAAGTAACGAATCTATACAATTAAAAAAAGGAGATTTAAAATAAATTATGTTGCGAATAATTAGAAAAAATATGAAAACGATACTAATTGTAGTAATTGCCGCCTTTGGTATATCTATCTTTTATGGCTTAGGACAATACAGATCCTCCGGCGGGCAGAGGAGAACTTATTATATTGCCGAAGTAAATAAATCGGGCATTACCTCTGACCAGCTGCAAAACGCTTTTTTAAGCGCCATCTCCCGATACGATGATAAAACCCTTTCTAGTTTGGATCAATCAACAATTCTTTCTTTTAAAAAGGGTATATTAGACCAACTAATTAACTATGAACTTTTATATCAGCAAGCTCAAAAAGAAAAAGTTAAGATTCACAGTGATGAGATTAATTTGGAAATAGACAAGATTAAAGATAATTTCTCCACTCCTGAAGAATTCAATGAAGCCCTAAAAGCAAACAATATCACCCTCACTCAGCTTAAAGAGGATATAAAAAGGCAATTAATGATAAATTCTGTTTTAGAAAAAACGAGGAATCAAGTAAGTATCAGTGATGAAGAGTTATTAGAGTATTACGATAAAAATAAGGAAAGTCTCTTTGAACCCGAACAAGTTCATGCCCGACATATTTTAGTAGAAACTGAGGAAGAAGCAAATAACCTTCTTCAACAACTCAAAGAAGGAATTATCGATTTTGCAGAATTAGCTAAAGAAAAGTCAATAGGACCTTCTGCCCCAAGCGGTGGAGACCTGGGATTTTTTGCCAGAGGTCAGGGGATGGTAAAAGAATTTGAAGATGCCGCTTTCTCTTTGGAACCAGGTGAGATCAGTGGAGTAGTTCAAACACAATTTGGATATCATATTATCAAATGCGAAGAGAAGAAAGATGAATATTCTCCTACCTTTGAAGAGGCAAAAGAAAAAATCAACAATACTCTAAAACAACAGAAAGAAAACGAAGCAATATCAGCACTTAACTTAAAATTGAAGGAAGAAGCTGTTATTGTTTACAATCAAGATTTTGATGCGGAAATTGAAGCATTAAAATCTTCCGAAGAAAATAGCCAGGCAGCAGACTCTACTGAACAAGAAACTTCGAAAGAGACGGTTTCAGAAGAGGTAACAGAAACCGAGGAAGTTAAGGACACTTCCCAAAACAATTAAAGATTAATTCTCTTAATTAAATACGGAAAAAATGAAAAGAAAAAAGGGGACTAAAATTTAGTCCCCTTTTTTTATGTATTCCGTATTAAATTCGGAATTATTTCTGGACTGTAATCATATTCCATTTTGATAATATTATCTTTACAAACTTAATTTGTTCTTCTATTCGGAAAGATAAGGGTAATTTCCTACAGGTTTCAAAAGTTAATGCAGGAATGCCAAGCTGATAATAGGCGCAATAAGTAGTGCTGCCTTTGACCGGATCTACTAAAACCTGATATTTATTACTATCTTCGTTAATACCTTCGTTCATCTCTTTAACAATAAAAGAGCTCAACTCAAATAAGCAATCATCGTCAGAATCTATAACTACAGTCTGGCCATAATTTTTTGGGTTCTTTTTGTAAAATTCTATCGACTCATGTAAATCAATCAAAAGGTTAATATCGTATTTTTTCATCAAGTTAAATATTTCAGAAGCTAATCTTTCTATAGAATTCCCCTGAGGATTCCCCGGATATGCTCTGTTTAAATTAATTTCCACCGGGAAGCACCTTACGTTTTTTTCGCAGGCTAAAATATTTGCTCTTGGTATAATTATCAAAGTTCCTTTTTCAATGCGCAAACTATCTTTTAAATATTCCATAGCTTTAATGCCAGCCTTTTCATTTCCATGTGTTCCGGCTACAATCATTATTACCGGTTCTTTAGAATCAGTTTTCATTATATAGACAGGTGTTTTATAATCTGTTCCAACACATATATATTCAACAGAAGTTGTTTGCAGAAAAACAATCTGTGGGAAACAAAAAAGAAACAACATTAATGTTATGAATATAATTCTAAAATATTTTCTTATAGATATCAAAACAAAAAATACCCTCGTTTTGTAATCGTATTTCTATTCTAGTGTACTGCGTACAGTAATTAGCGTATAACAATAGGACGAAAAGCGAAAAACGTAAAGCGTAAAACCATAACTTAAAATTAAAAACTTTTTTAGCCTATAGCATACAGCGTTTAACATATAGTAATTTAGTATCGTATGTTGCGTATTAGTTATCCCCTTACTCTGTTTACTGGTTTACCAGTTTACCAATTTCTTTGAGATGATATCTTCCCTCGCTTCTATCTCTTATTTCCTTAATTAGATCCTATATACTCGGTACTATTCACATTCTGACTTCTTAATTTCTTATTTTCATTTTTTATTTTCTTAACTAGTTAACCAGGTAACTAGTTAACTAATTCCATCCGCTATATGCTAGTTTATATTAATAATCATCGGTACGCTTTTATAAGTATCCTCCGCTAAAAACTCTATCTTCTCTTCTCCGTCTTTTCTGATAATTCGGTAAGTTTTAATCTGATAACCTGGCACTCCTTCTTGAACAACTATCTCCTGATCAGCTTCTAACTTGGAATCTTTCTCTCTAATTATCTGATAGTCAATTACCTTTTTATCTTTACTAATAATTTCCACTTCTGCTTTATCTTCATCCGAGCCGAAGATACTAACCTGTAATCTATCTCTAAAAACTTTCGAAAAAATTACCATCGTATGATTTGAATTGTTTTTAAATCTTAAATTTTTAAATCCATAAAATATAGCCGCGTCCTGTCCCAGAGGAACGTACTTGGTTGCCTCTCCATATACTGAGTGATTATACCTCTCTACAATTGGTAAATTAGCAAAAAGAACTGCATTATATAAAGTGCTTGATACCTGGCAAATACCGCCTCCGTAACCATTTACAAATACACCATTAGCAATAATAGTGCTTTCCTTATAACCATCTGCCTTTTCAGCAGGTCCTACATATTTATTAAAAGAAAATATTTCTTCTGGTTTTACTAATATACCATTTATCGCTTCAGAGGATAATTTTATGTTATATATAGTGTTTTCTTCTTTGTTCTCTAATGAGGTTGAGTAAGTTTCCAATTCCCCATTGATGTCTAATTCTGTCAAAATATTTTGAGTAGTAATTTTTGGGTCAACAATAATCACCGGTAGATCAAAAATATATTTTTCTTCATCTAAACATTTTAATGACTCAATAATCTCTTCCTTGAATCTTTCTAAATCAAGTTTTACCCCGGTCTTGCTTTCAATAATTTTGTCGCCTTTTATGTAAGCATTACCGGGATTGCGATTTATTAGAGTGCCTATCTTGTTTTGAAAATCTTCAAACTTCTGCGGATTGAATTCGACCCGGAAAGGTGCTTCTAATCCTTTTCTCCATAGCACAATTCTATCTTTTATCCGACTGAAGATATTCCCAGTACGGGCAATACTATAAGTTTCCTCAACTGCTCGATTTAAATCGATAAAAGCGTCAAGTACTTTATGGGGAATAAATTTTATTTCCTTATCTTCAAACACTAATATTCGAGGGAAATCAATCATCTTTGAAGCAATAGGCTGAAGAATCTCCTGAGCCTCTTCCTTCTTCAACCCTCCTAATTCAATACCAAAAGCGGACACTCCGGTGAGTATCTTATTTCTATTTCTATATATATCAACAGCATCAGCTAAACTTATTGCAACAATTATTGTTATTAAAAATAATAATAATTTCTTTAACTTAACCTTATTGTTATTTTTCTTCTTTGAATAATATTTCAATGAATTGGACTCCTTTTATTTTTGTTTTTTCTTACTTCCTACATATTTTCACTACGTTAGTATAAAATTTTCTTCTTTTTCCTCGATCCCCTGTAGGCACGATGCATCGTGCCCCTGCCCTATCCCCTGAATTCTAATTTTCTTAACTCTATATTGGTGGAATAGTCAGAGGAAGAAAAGAATATTTATTTCTTTTATTTTCCTATCTTCTTTATCTTCACGCAATACGCAATACGCGATACTCAATACGAAATATTAGTTGATAATCTATTAATATTTATGTATAATGTCTGAGATGAAATAATTGCGGGAATAGCTCAGGCGGTAGAGCGTTGGCTTCCCAAGCCAAAGGTCGCGGGTTCGAACCCCGTTTCCCGCTCCATTTTTTTTATTACCGCTACCAACCATATTTTCCCACTAAGGGAACAAAAACACATCCACCATAATTTGATATTTTTAATTTACTCTTTTCTTTAATGCCCAGTAGTAGATCCTGGGAAAAAGAATTGCCCACGGGGATTACTATCCTCCCCTTTTCGTCTAATTGATCTATTAAACTTTTCGGTATTTCCGGAGCCCCAGCAGTGACAATAATACCATCATAAGGAGAATACTCCTCTAAGCCCTTGCTTCCATCTCTTACTATTACTTTAATGTTTTTTATCTCTAATTCTTTAAATATTTTTTCCGCTCTTTCCGCCAGGATACTAAAACGTTCTATAGTATAAACCATTTTAACTAATTTAGATAAAATTACTGCCTGGTAACCTGAACCGGTTCCAACTTCTAAAACAATTTCCGGGCCTTTAAGAGAAAGGCATTGGGTCATTAAGGCAACCATAAAAGGCTGAGAGATGGTCTGCCCCACACCTATAGACAAAGGGCAATCCAGGTAGGCATTGTCCTTTTCCCCTTCTAAGACAAATTTTTCCCTGGGAATACTACTCATAGCAGAAATAACCCTTTCGTCTCTGATATCTCTTCCCTTTATCTGATATCTTATCATTTCTTCTCGTGCTTTTTTAAAATCCATAAAAACCACTTCATTTTTTCTTATTAGTATTTGCGGTTTAATTTAACTGCCAAAAAAACGTTCTATGATATTATTACCCCTTATCGCTTCTACTATTACAAAAACGAGCATAGCTATTAAGAAACCAAGCAGCATACGAAAAAAAAAGATTGCTCCTTTAGCTTTCTGGTTATCGGTATTGTAAAGTTTTACTATAAATCGTGAAAGCATTAAAATTATAAAAATTAAAATTAAAATTAAATATATCTGGTCATTCATCTCTTTAATTTCTCCGAACTATAATCTTTCTATTTAAAATTCCATTTTTTTACCCAATCTTTGACTTTAGGTATCATCTGGTAATTAGTTAAATCTAAAGAAAGCGGGGTTACAGACACCATATTATTATAAATTGCTTCAAAATCAGTATCGGGTTCTATATTTCCATCAGGCAGCTCTCCTCCCAGCCAATAATGGGTAGTTCCTTGAGGATCATGTATTATCTTCACTTCATCCTGATATACTCTTTTACCGTGTCTGGTTATCCTTATACCTTTAACTTCTTCATAATCGATATTGGGAAAATTAATGTTTAAGACTAAATTTGAAGGCAAATTATTCTTCATAAGATTAGAAGCTATTTTTTTGGTAAATAGAGCGGCTGATTCAAATTTAAAATTTTTAAAGCCGGCTATGGAAACAGCCAAAGAAGGTATATTTCTCATCGCCCCTTCTATTGCCGCTGAAACTGTTCCCGAGTAAATAATATCATCGCCCAGATTCGGGCCATGATTAATCCCTGATACGATTAGATCAGGTTTTTTATCTTTCATAATTTCCAATAAACCAACAATAACACAATCTGCCGGTGTGCCATCTAAGGAAAATCCCCTAAAATTACCGTTTATCTTTACTTTCCTAATTCTCAGAGGTTTACGCAGAGTCATAGCATGGCCTATAGTACTTCTTTCCCTATCGGGAGCAATTACTGTAACCTCTGCAATATCATCTAGCTGCTTTTTTAAAATTTGAATCCCTTCCGAATATATTCCATCATCATTAGTTAAAAGTATTTTCATAATTTACTTATCCTTATTTCTTCTTTTTAAAATTTCATCAGCCACTATAATCCCTGAAGTAGAAGCCTGAATAAGCCCCCTGGTTATACCGGCGCCATCACCGGCAGCAAACAGATTAGTCACTTTTGTCTCCAAACATTCGGAAAGTTCCAAACGTGAAGAATAAAATTTTACCTCTACCCCATACAATAGGGTATGTTTAGAGTAGACCCCGGGCGCGATTTCATCCATAGCTTTTAGCATTTCCAGGATTCCGAAAAGTATCCTATAGGGCAAGACAAAGCTGAGGTCTCCCGGAGTAGCTTCTTTTAAAGTGGGAGTAACTATAGATTGTTTTAGTCTGTCCGGTGTAGATCTTCTGCCCAACTCCAGATCACCCAATCTTTGCACTATAACTCCCCCGCTTAAAATATTAGCCAGATAAGCAATATATTTTCCATAGGCAATCGGTTCTTTAAAAGGTTCGGTAAAATTGGTACTTACCAATACAGCAAAATTAGTATTTTCAGTCCGATGTTCCTGATAGCTGTGCCCATTTACCGAAGTAATACCGTCATTAAATTCAGTAACCACTTCACCATAAGGACACATGCAAAAAGTGCGGACTCTATCATCAAATTTCTGAGTGTAATAAATTAATTTTGATTCATATACCGCATCAGTTAAGCGCTTCATAGCAATAGCCGGAACCTCAACTCTCACTCCAACATCTACCGGATTATTAGCAATTTTTATACCCATTTCTTCTGCCTGTTCTTTAAGCCATTCAGAACCGGCCCTCCCCGGCATAGCTACTACATATTTCCCTTTAATTATTTCACCTTTTACCGTCTCAATTCCTATTGCTTTTCCTTTTTCCACTAATATTTTATTGACCTTGGTATCAGTCTTGATATCAATTTTAGCCCTTAAATAATCCTGCATCTTCTTTAATATCTCTGCACATTTTTCTGTTCCCAAATGCCTGATCCTTGTGGGTATCAGTTTCAATTTTGCCAGAGAAGCTTCTTTCTTGATAATATCTATCTCCTCTTTGTCTGTGCCGTAAACAGTTTTATCTGCTCCGAATTCGAGATAAATATCATCAGCATATTTAATTAATTCGGCTACCTTGTCTTTATCAATGTAATTATCTAACTGTCCTCCGATTTCTGTAGATAAATTTAATTTACCGTCACTAAAAGCGCCTGCTCCTCCCCATCCGGAAATTATTGCACAGGGAGAACAATGAAAACATCCACCGTGTTTACTTCTCATCGGGCACTCTCTTTTTTCAATATCTTTCCCTTTTTCTAATATCAATACTGAAATATCATTTTTCCTGGTCAGCTCAAGAGCGGTAAAAATCCCTGCTGGACCTGCACCAATAATAATAACATCATAGTCTTTCTTCTTCATATCATTGCACCTCTAAATTAATCGTTAGTAAATGGTGAGTAGTCGTTATATACTAATTAGGAATTACTAAAAAAACAAGTTCTTATACAATCATATTATTTTTTCCATACCTACTAATTTTATAGTATTTCTATAGATAAGACAACTAAAAATAATTATTTTCTAAAAAGAAATCCCGCCCATTTTGTGAGGTGGCGAG
>CAZXYB010000021.1:0-9140 GCA_964644855.1 uncultured Atribacterota bacterium
TATTTTGATAAAAAAGAGGTAGGTTCTTGGTTTGATGAAGCAAAAAAATTTATAAGTTCTATTAAAAATATAATCGGATAAAAAAGTGAAAGAGAAAAAACAGAACAATATATTAGAATTATTTAAACCTTATGTTCCCGAGGCAGTGATTTCCAGAATATCAGAAGGGAAGGGAAGCTTACCGAACGAACGAAGTGAATCTACCATAATATTTATCGACATAAGAGGGTTTACTAAACTTGCTGACCAGTTGGATCCGGAGAGGGCCACAGAGATAATAAATAATATATTTGCACCGATAGTCGGTGTAATAGATAAATACGATGGAAGCATCAATAAATTTTTAGGCGATGGATTAATGGCTATATTCGGAACACCTTTTAGCCATGAAGATGACCCGGAGAGGGCAGCAAGAGCAAGTTTAGAAATAATGAAGTCCATAGAAGAAAATGGAAAGATAAAAATTGGTAATAGGGTAAAAAATTTAAAGGCAAGAATTGGAATTAATACCGGATTATGCATATCCTGTGAAATTGGTTCGGCTTCAAGAAAAGAATTCACCGTTATCGGAGATACAGTAAACTTAGCTTCGCGTCTGCAAACAAATGCAATGCCCGGGAAAATATTAATTGGAGAAAAAACTTTTCAGAGAATTAAAGATAATTTTATATTTTCTTCTCCCCGTAAGTTAAAAATAAAAGGAAAAAGAGATTTAGTCACTGTTTATACCTTAAAAGACGAAAAGAAAAAAATAAGTTTTCTCGAGCAAAGGAAAAATAGTCATTCCCCTTTTATAGGGAGACAAAAAGAATTAAAAGTTTTAAAAGAAGCTTTAAGATCATCCTGCCAATCAAAAGGACAAGTAATTGAGATAAGCGGTGAATTGGGAATAGGTAAATCAAGATTAATTTTAGAGCTCACCAAAGAATCTTTAGCAAAAGAATTTAATATTTTATTCGGCAATTGCTCATCCTGGGAAGAATCAAAGCCTTATGCTCCCTTGAGGGAAATATTTACTAAAATCTTTGAAATAAAATATGATGATGACTCAAAAGAAATTGAAAAGAAAATAGAAAATAGAATAAAAGAAATTGACCCTTCACTATTAGTAGCTTCTTCATATTTTTCAAGGCTATTATCCTCAAAGATTAAATCCCTCGAAGAGATAATAGAGCAATCAAAAGAAGAAAGCAGCTTGTTTATTAAATTGATGAAAAAATTACTATGGAGTTTTTCTTCTCAGAAGCCCCTTCTTGTAATTATCGAAGATGTTCAGTGGATTGATGATGCATCAGCGGAATTTTTAAATCAATGTTCTAAAGAACTTAAAGAATATCCTATCCTGCTTATATGCAGCCTTAGAGAATCAATTAAAAATAGAGAATCTATTACCGGGGCCAGAAGAATAAAATTAGCGTCCTTTAGAAAAGTTGAAGCTGATAATCTCATAAAATTTTTAATAAAAGAAAATGACATATATAAATTAATGAAAGATAAAGTAATTTCTACTGCCAATGGAAATCCCTTATTTATAGAGGAAATTGTTAGAGGGATTGAAGCAAAGAAATTGTCAGCTGATAAAGATAAATCAGTTAATTATGTAGAAATATTTGAAGATTTTCAAATACCAGATACTGTTCAGAGTATTGCACGAGCACGAATTGATTTACTGCCCGTGGGATTAAAAGAAATTTTATATCAAGCATCAGTTCTGGGAAGATACGTGGAAATAAATCTCTTGAAAAAAATTACCAATCTGAAAGTTAATGTATTATCAGAAACGCTGAAGAAATTACAAAAAGATGAATTTATAGAAGAAGTAGAAGCAGCACCACAAACAAAGACTCAACAATATTTTGCTTTTACTCACCCACTTATCCAGGAGATTTCTTATAATAGCCTTCTTTTTAAAACCAGAAGAAACCTGCACAATAAAATAGGTGTGGCCATGGAAGACATGTATCGGTCTAAAATCGATGCAAAAGTTGAAGAATTAGCTTACCATTTTAAAAATAGTAACGATAAAGAGAAAGCTGTTTTTTATTTGAGGAAAGCCGGAGATAAAGCTCAAACCCTATACGCTTTTTCTAATGCTGTGAATTATTTTCAGGATTGTATTAAGGTTTTAGAGTCAACGGAATATAAAAAGGTGCAACTGAGTAAACTTTCAGAAATATATAATAAATTAGCTTTTTCCCAATCGGTTATAGGAGAGAGAAAAGAAGCGGAAATTAATTTAAGTAAAGCATTGAATTGTTGTAGAGAAATTAAGGACAAAGATAATGAATCATTGATATTGATGAGCATGGGAAACTTATATGGAGATATGGGAAAGTGGGATAAGTCAATTGAATATTTTAAGAGTGGTTTACTGATTAGCAATGAAATAAATAATTTAAGAAGGAAAGCGAACATCTTAAAGGGCATAGGAATAATATGCCTATTTAAGGGTGATACCTCAGCAGGATACTCTTATCTCCAAAAAAGTATAAATATTTGCAAAGAAATAAAAGTTTCAGATATTTATGCAATGGCTTTAAATAACCTTGGGATATATTATGACATGTTAGGCAAGTGGAAAAAGGCAATAGAAGCATATAAAGAAAGCCTATCTATCTATAAAAAACAGAATAATTTAATTCAAATTTCTAATACTATGGGAAACCTTGGATTTGCTTACTCTTCTCTAAATAAATCAGAGCAAGCTATATATTATTTTAAAGAAAGTATTAAAATATCAGAAAGAATCGGGGATATTTATAACAAAGGGATTAATTATATTCACTTAGGAGAGGAATATTTAAGAAAAGATAAATTTAGAGAGGTAAAATATTATATTTATAATGCAGAAAAAATATTTAAGGAACTTGAAGATAAATTAGGATTGGCAGATATATTTAAATTAAAGGCCAATTTGCTTAAAAAACTAAAAAAATGGAAAGATGCTGAAATGTTTTTTAAAAAAGCGATTAAAACCTATTCAAAATTCGAAGATAAAATAAATGAAGGTGAAACCTATTATGAATGGGGTGAGATGTTAATTTTAAAGGGCGATATAACTTTAGCTAAAAAGAATTTGATTAAATCGCAAAAAATATTAAAAAGTATCGGTGTAAAAAAACACCTTGGGGAAATTGAGGAAAAAATAAATAATTTAAAAAAGTAATCTACTCGATACTTTCTTAATATTATTTATTTGCATTTTGAATCATTTGTTATATAATGTAAGTGGGGAATGGTAAAAAGAGGAGTTTAAATTTTTCAAATAAACTCCCGATAATAGCAAATCAATTGAAAGATTGAGACGCAAAGTCACAGACCTAAAGCTATTAAGTTAGCTAAGGTAGCTGGGCTACCGAAGGAGATGATATAAAATGAAGAAAAGATTAGATTTAAAACTTCTATCTATTCTCTGTGTGGTAGTATTAGTCTTTTTAGCTGTTTCTACTTTTGCCCTTTCTGCTAAAAAAGAAAGGGTTGAAGAGTGGATAGACGCAAGTGGCGGTGTAATCACACTTGAAGGTCGTGTTACTATTACTTTTGGTGAAAATGTTCTGGCCAAGAACACTAAAATATTCATTATTTATTTTGGTGACGGTCTTTACCAATTTGGACCAGAAATAAAAGTTGACGGTACATTTACTGTTTGCTTTAATGAGCCACCAGTTATGGTAGAGACTTTCAAACAAGGTGAGTGGATAGAAGTAGATAGTTTTGATGGTAGTACTTGTTTTGAAACTGATCATTTTTCACGATATCGTGCCGCTTAATAAGATTCAGTTAATCTAATATCATTCCCCCCCTTAATAAAAAAAGAAAAATAGACGAAAATAACCCCGGATTAATTTTGGGGTTATTTTATTTTTGAGCTGATGTAATTAATTGACGCTCATCCGACAGCTATGTTAAAATCAGTTAGATATTGTATATAAGATTTGTCTTGCCTGGGATTGCCGCGCACCAAAAAACGGTGCTCGCAATGACATAAGGACGCGGGAACAATAGAGAGGTATGGAGAATAAATATTATGACTGAAGATAAGAAAGACCAATATGGTAAATTAAAAAAGCAGATGTATTTAGCCAGAATAATGTTTCATATACCTAATTTTATTAAATTGTCTCTAAGATTACTCAAAGACAAGAGAGTTTCCTTCTATTTAAAGTTAATGGTATATGGAGCAGTTGCCTATGTATTATCACCGTATGATTTAATCCCTGATTTTTTAGTTCCATTTTTAGGATATTTTGAAGATATCATTATCGGAATATTATGCTTAATTGGTTTGGTTAAGGGTAGCCCGCCTGAAGTTGTAGAAGGGCATGTAAAAGCAATAGATACTGAGAATAAACAAAAATATAGGTTTTTTCGTTAATAACATTTTAGCGTATAGCGTACAGCGTTTAGCGTGGAGTTAGGAAAGAAGAAGACAAAATACAGAAGCAAGAAGTAGGGGCGTATTGCATGCGCCATCAATAATGTGTATAAAGCCGTCGGAAATAATTTTCGAAAGGAAATAAAACTGTATATTATGCAAATTGGAATTAAATCTTTAGGGTGTCCTAAAAACTTTGTCGATACCGAAGTAATTTGTGGGAAGTTAAGAGAAAAAGGATATCAAATAAGTGAGAAGATTGAAAATTCAGATATAGTAATAATAAATACCTGCAGTTTCATAAAAGATGCCGTAGAAGAATCCATAGAAGAAATTCTTAATCTGGTAAAATTAAAGAAAGAAGGAAAAATAAAACAGATAATAGTAACCGGATGTCTTCCTCAGAGATATAAAGATGATAATCTGAGTAAAGAACTCCCCGAAGTTGATGCTTTTTTGGGAGTCGGAGATTTATTAGATATCGATAATGTAATAAAAAGTGTTTGTCAAGGCGAACAAATCTATAAAGTGAGCCCCCAACCTAAATTTCTTTATAACCATAATACCCCTCGAACTATTTTAACCCCCAAGCATTACGCCTATATTAAAATATCCGAAGGCTGTGAAAATAATTGTACTTATTGCCTGATACCTCAACTCAGAGGGAATTATCGCAGTAGGGGAATGGAAGATATAATTGAGGAAGTAAAAATGCTTTCTGAAAAACAAAATCTTTCCGAGATTATTTTAATCGGCCAGGATACAACTTTATACGGAATCGACCTCTATGGAGAATATAAATTAGCTGAATTGCTAAAGAAACTTTCTCTTCTCAAATTAAATAATTTAAAATGGATAAGGATTTTATATACCCATCCGGCTCATTACAGCAATGAATTAATTGAAGTTATAGCAAATTATCCTAAGATATGTTCTTATCTGGATTTACCTTTACAACACATAAGTGATAGAATACTAAAAAGTATGAATAGGCCGGTTAAAAAAAGATTTACTATTTCATTAATTAATAAATTAAGAGATAAAATTCCAAATTTATCTTTACGCACCACTTTTATGGTGGGCTTTCCCGGTGAGACTGATAAGGAATATGAGGAATTATTGAATTTTGTGAAGGAATTTCAATTTGAAAGATTAGGAGCTTTTACTTTTTCCCGGGAAGAGGGAACTCCGGCTTATGGATTTCCTCAACAAATTCCTATGCGAATAAAGAAAGAGCGCTTAAAGGAATTAATGTTAACTCAGCAGTCTATTTCAAAAGAAATAAATAGTTCTTATATGGGAAAAGAAATAGATGTGCTGGTTGATGAAATAAAATCAGGAAAGCCAAATACTTACATTGGGCGAACTCAAGCCGATGCCCCGGAGATAGATGAAAAAGTCATAATAAGGGGAGGTAAGGTTCAAATCGGGAAATTCATAAGAGTTAAAGTAATAGAAGCTTTAGAGTATGATTTAGTGGGAGAACTTAAAGAATAATGAAAAATATAGTATTAGTCGGATTGGAAGGAACAAACAAAGAAGAAATAGGAAAATATTTAGCACATAGATTAAAAATGAAACTCATTGATACTGATGATATGATGATAAAAGAAAGCGGATTAGAACTGCCGGAACTACTAAAAGAGACCGGAGAAAAACAATTTCGCTCTTTAGAAAATTCGATAATAGAAAAAATATCAAATGTTTTCGGTGCAGTAATTGTAGCCGGCGGTGGAAGTATTTTGAATGGGAAAAATATTAAAGCTTTAAAGCAAAATGGTTTGGTAGTTAACTTGATTACCAGTAAGTTAAATCTTAAAAGGGATAGATTTAAAAATAAAAAGTCTCAGCTGCTCAGCCAATGGGATCAGGTTTTTCAATCTGCAAAGGGTATCTTAAATTTAAAAACACCAAGTTTTCCGGCGGCAGATTATGTTATTGATGTTACCGGTTTATCCGTTAAAGAGGTAAGCCGGAAAATTATTGAAAATTTTGAAGAGGGAGGGATTAATCTTGATTAAAGATAGATTAAAAATATTTAGAGATAAAATAGAAAAAGAGAACAAAGAAATTAAATGGTTTTTAGTTATTAACTTAAAAAACTTAAATTATTTAAGCGGATTTGATGGAGAAGGATTTGCTCTTATTGGGGCTGATGGTAAAAATTATTTACTGACCGATTCACGTTTTACAGAACAAGCTCAAAAAGAAAGCCCTGATTTTGAGATTTTAATTGATGAAGCGAAGAAAAAAAACGCACGCATGTTAGCATTAAAAAAGATAATAGAGAAAAATAAGATAAAAAAAATAGTTTTTGAAAGTAGTAATTTAAGCTATGCTGACTTTAAGAAATATTCTGAAGTTTTTGACACAATAAAATTTCTGCCTACTGAAAACCTAATTGAACAGGTAAGAATGGTTAAAGACAAAGAAGAAATTATCAAAATGAAGAAAGCTGCTCAGATAGCAACAGAAAGCTTAAAGGATGTATTTGAAACGATAAAACCTGGCATTAGAGAGCTTGATATTGCTTCTGAGTTAGCTTATACTATGAGAAAAAAAGGAGCCCAAAGAGAGGCCTTTGAAACAATTGTTGTTTCGGGGGAAAGATCATCCCTGCCACACGGAAAACCTTCTATAAAAAAGATTAATGAAGGCGAGCTTATAACTATCGATATGGGAGCAAATTACCATAATTATAATTCTGATATAACCCGCACTATAATTATGGGTAAAGAAAACCAAAAACAAAAAGAAATATTTTCAATTGTGTTGGAAGCTCAAAAAGCAGCCCTCGATTTTTTAAAGCCGGGCGTAAAGTGCAAAGAAGTAGATTCTGTAGCAAGAGATATAATTGCAAAGAAGGGTTACGGAGAATTTTTTGGCCATGGTTTGGGCCATGGAGTGGGATTAGATATTCACGAATTACCTCGAGTTTCTTTCAGTGATGACACAGTTTTATTACCCGGAATGGTAATTACCATAGAACCCGGCATTTATCTACCTGGAGTTGGCGGAGTCAGGATTGAGGATTCGGTTTTGATAACCGAGGAAGGTTACGAAATATTAACCTGGTTTCCAAAAATATTAAATCTTTAAAAATGTAAATGAAAAAGGCATTTTAATAGGTGTAATGCAGGAAGTAAATATATTAACTTGGAGTGTTGTAAGGATGAATGATATTTTACTAACGGGAAATAACAAAAATTATAACCACAACGTAGGACAGGCGAGACGCCTGTCCTACGTAATATTTTATTTAAATTTTTAATAATATAATTAAATAATGAAAGGAATTAAAAAATATCTAGTAAACAAATTATTTTGAAAGGAGAAAATGAATGAGTAATTTAAAGAAGGTAGATCCAGAAATATTCGAAGCAATAAAAAATGAAGAGAATCGTCAAAAGTACACCATAGAATTAATTGCTTCAGAAAACTTTGTTTCCCCGGAAGTGTTAGAAGCACAGGGTTCAGTTTTGACTAATAAGTATGCTGAAGGTTATCCGGGGAAGAAATACTATGGTGGATGCAAATACATTGATATTATAGAAAATTTAGCTATCGAAAGGGCTAAAAAGATATTTAAGGCCGAGTATGCCAATGTTCAACCTCATTCCGGTTCACAGGCAAATATGGCTGTTTATTTTAGTATTTTAGAAGTGGGAGATACTATTTTAGCTATGAACCTTTCTCATGGCGGCCATCTTACTCATGGGAGCCCGGTAAATTTTTCTGGTCGATTCTTTAATATTATTCCCTATGGAGTGAATAAAGATAGCGGACGAATAGATTATGAGAAATTAAGAGATTTAGCCCTAAAAAATAAACCAAAATTAATTATCGCCGGAGCAAGTGCCTATCCACGCGAAATAGATTTTTCTGCCTTTAGGTCTATTGCTGATGAAGTAGGGGCTTATTTAATGGCTGATATTGCTCATATCGCCGGGTTGATTATTGCAGGCCTTCATCAAAGTGCTGTACCTCACTGTCATTTTGTTACTACAACCACTCATAAAACATTAAGAGGCCCAAGGGGAGGTTTAATTTTGTGTAAAGAGGAATATGGCCAGGCTATTGACAAAACTATATTCCCGGGGATTCAAGGCGGCCCATTAATGCACGTTATAGCAGCTAAAGCTGTTTCCTTTAAACAGGCAATGACCCCGGAATTTAAGGAATATCAGAAACAAATAATTAAAAATGCTAAGACCCTGGCGGATAAATTGTTAGAATTAGGTTATAATTTGGTATCCGGAGGAACTGATAATCATTTGATGTTAGTAGATTTAAGAAATAAAGGAATTACCGGGAAACAGGCAGAGAAAGCATTGGAAGAAGCCGGAATTACCGTGAATAAGAATATGATTCCTTTTGACCCTCAAAAGCCCTGGGTTGCCAGCGGAATAAGAATTGGGACTCCTGCGGTGACTACCCGGGGGATGAAAGAGAAGGATATGGGTGTAATAGCAGAAATGATAAATAAAGTTTTGAATGATACGGAAAATCAGAAAATTAAAGACGAAGTAAGGGAAGAGGTAGAAAATTTCTGTAAGAAATTTGTATAGAAAGAGTGTTTGAGTAGCCAGAATCCCGGAGCCTAATTCGTATCTCGTATCTCGCTAAGAAAATAAAGGATAGGAATTGGGTAGATTACTATATATTGCGTTAAGAAATAAGAGAGAAAAAAGTAGGGGCGTATTGCATACGCCCCTAAAAGTATAGATTCCCGCCTTCGCGGGAATGACAGAGAAGGAGCGGGAAT
>CAZXYB010000021.1:9240-11082 GCA_964644855.1 uncultured Atribacterota bacterium
GAGCGGGAATGCATAGGGAAACAATATAGCATTTGTCTTGCTTGGGATTGCCGCGCACCAAAAACGGTGCTCGCAATGACAGAGAAGAATTGTGAATGATATTGGCAAAGTTAAAATTTAATCACCAAGGTCATAGGCAATTGATTTCTAAGTTTAATTAAAAACAGGAGGTTTTATTTTGATCTCAACTAGCGATTTTAAAAGGGGTTTAACTATCGAATTAAACGGTGAAATATACAGCATTGTAGATTTTCAACATGTAAAACCCGGTAAGGGTGGTGCTTTCGTAAGGACCAAACTTAAAAATTTAAAAAGCGGACTTATTTTAGACAAAACATTCAGAGCAGGAGAAAAAATGGAGCAAGCCATAATTGACAAAAAAACCATGCAATATTTATATTGTGATGGTAGTAATTATTGTTTTATGGATAAAGAAAATTATGAGCAAATTTCTTTATATAAAGAACAGATAAATGAAATAGTTGACTTATTGAAAGAAGGTAATGATGTAGATGTTGCATTTTGTAAGGGAGAGCTAGTTGGTGCTGAATTACCAAATTTTATGAGTTTAAAAGTTATTAAAACCATGCCTGGCGTAAAGGGTAATACCGTGTCCGGTGCCCTTAAAGCGGCCACTTTAGAGACCGGAGCAATAATACAAGTTCCTTTATTTGTAAAAGAAGGGGATGTAATTAAAATAGACACCAGAGAAAAGAAATACATTGAAAGAGAATAATATTGTATCGCGTATTGCGTATCGCGTATTGCGTTAGGACAGAGTAAAATAAGTATCACGTATTGCGTAAAGATTATAAAAACGAGAAACAAAGGGGAAAGATGGAAGAAGGCATAAAAAGATTTAAAGATTTAAGGATCTGGCAAAAAGGTATAGAAATTGTCAGTGATATTTATTTACTAACAAAAAAGTTTCCTAAAGAAGAATTATACGGCTTGACTTCTCAAATTAGACGCTCAGCAATCTCCGTACCTTCTAATATTGCAGAAGGTTTTAGGAGATATCATAATAAAGAATATAAACAGTTTCTATATATAAGCTTAGGAAGTTGTGCTGAATTAGAAACTCAAATTGCTATTGCAAAAAATTTGGAATACATAACCGAAGGTAAAGAAATAGAATTAACAGAAAAATTAGATCATATTTGTAGAATGACTTCAAATTTAATCAAAAAGCTTTAACGCGATACGCAATACGCGATACGCAATACGAATAGGAGTGAAAGAAATGCAGACTGTTAAAACCGATTTGGGAGAAATAAATATTACCAGGGAAACCATCAGGAGTATAGTTAGCTTAGGTTTAAGCGAGGTTAAAGGTGTGGTCGGAAGTAGAAAGTCAATTATAAAAGAGATAACCGATATGTTAAGAGGAGATACGAGCGAAAATGAAACAGCAGAAGTTGTCCGCACTATAAAAGTAGAGATAAAAGATAATAAACCGTTGATAAATTTATATATTATTATAAAATATGGTGTAAGGATGCCTGATATAGCCTGGGATATTCAGAGTAGAGTTAAAGAAGGCCTAAGGAAAGAATTAGATACAGATATTAATGGAATAGATATTCATATTAAAGGGATACAGTTTCCTAAGAAAATACAGAGCAGAAAAGACTTGGTCGCATCAAATTTATTTGTAAAAGTTTTCTAAAACCATGAGAAGATGGGGTCAGGTCTCAACATTTGACATAACTCGATTGTCATGGGGACCCGATTGTCATGGGGACGGTTCTACTGACAATATTTTACTAGAATATTAAAATAGTACGAAAATATTGTCAGTAGAACCGTCCCCATGACAATCTGAAACGGAGGAGTAATGGG
>CAZXYB010000022.1:0-11066 GCA_964644855.1 uncultured Atribacterota bacterium
CATTTACGACATCTTGCCTCGTAACTTTCTTTTGCTCCAATCAATATAGTTGGATCACTATACTTTGCCGGCTGACCATTTACTAATCTTTGAGTTCTTGAAGCCGTATTACCGCAAACCATACATATTGCATGTAATTTATCCACATATTCTGCTACAGAAAGCAATTCAGGTATCGGACCAAATGGCTCTCCTCTAAAATCCTGGTCTAATCCAGCAATAATTACCCTTTTCCCTTGGTCGGCAAGTTTTTGACAAACGAGCACAAGATCTTCATCATAAAATTGAGCTTCATCAATGGCAATAACCTCAGTATCCGGTTCTACTGTTTTTAGAATTTCTTTTGATTTAGTAATATTTATTGCTTCAATCTTAGTACCGTTATGTGAATAAATATGCTGAATGGCATATCTATTATCAATAGTTGGTTTAAATATTTGAATCTTTTTTTTGGCAATTTGAACTCTGTGAACTCTTCTTATTAATTCTTCACTCTTTCCACTAAACATGCTCCCACATATAACTTCAATCCAACCACTGTTTAGGCCTTCGCGCATTTTTCCCTCCTCTACACCATAATTATTTAAAAAATATAGCAATATAAAAAGACAGAGCCTAATAAAAGCCCTGCCTTTTTATATTTAAATTGATTCATCATTTTATTATAAATATTCTTAAATAATATCTTTTTCTCGTTCATATTTTTTATTCTTATAATTATTCATCAAAAACTTTTTTTTATTTCTTTTTTAATGGAATACTTATTTTTAAAATCATTCAAATATTTTTATGATAGTATTATTAGTTTTCACTATCTTCATTGTTAGTTAAATGGTATTTTCTATTAAATCTCTCAACTCTTCCTGCAGTATCAATTATCTTTTGTTTACCGGTAAAAAATGGGTGACAGGCAGAGCATATTTCAACCTTCATATTCTTTTTAGTAGAACCGGTTTCAAAGCTGTTGCCACAAGCGCAGCTTATTGTTGCTTTTCCATATTTTGGATGTATATCTTTTTTCATTTTCCTCTTCCTTTAACTTCTTTTTTTTATATTTAATAGATAAAAATCTAAAAGATTATAACATATTATTGTTTTAAGGTCAAAATTTAAATCAGTATCAACAGTATCAAGTATATAGTATCGAGTATCGAGTCAAAAAAAAATAAAGACAATAGTTAGAAACTATCATTTTCTTTCTTAAAATACACAACTAAAGTTTAGACTAACAAAAGAAAGTATCGAGTATAAAATATAGTAACAAGTAATATGTAATGAGTAATAAGATTAAATATCCTGTTCTTTAATGGAATCTAAAAACTCTTGATTATTCTTTGTCTTTTTTAACTTACTAATCACTAATTTTACTGCACCCAAAGATGGTTGTGAAGACAATGCTCTTCTTAGTAACCATACTTTTTGTAATTTCTCTTTAGATAGCAATAATTCTTCTTTTCGAGTTCCTGATTTCCTAATGTCGATTGCTGGAAATATTCGATTTTCAGAAAGTTCCCTATCTAGCCTTAATTCCATATTGCCAGTACCCTTAAATTCTTCAAATATTACATCATCCATTCTGCTTCCAGTTTCAACTAAAGCGGTGGCAAGTATAGTTAAACTACCTCCCTCTTCAATATTTCTCGCAGCCCCGAAGAATCTTTTTGGTAAATAAAGAGCACTTGAATCTAATCCACCTGATAGAGTTTTGCCACTTGTTGGAATAGTTTGATTGTAAGCTCGCGCTAATCTTGTAATACTATCTAATAATATTACCACGTCTTTCTTTTGTTCTACTAATCTTTTAGCTCTTTCTAAAACAATTTCCGCAACTTTTATATGATTAGTAACAGGTTGGTCAAAAGTAGAGCTTATTACTTCAGCTTTTACCGATCTTTGCATGCCGGTTACTTCTTCCGGTCTCTCGTCAACTAATAAAACCATAAGATGTATCTCCGGATGATTAATTGTAATTCCATTAGCAATTTTTTCCAATAAAATTGTCTTACCTGCTTTTGGAGGAGAAACTATTAGGCCTCTTTGCCCTTTCCCTATTGGTGAAAACAAATCAATAATTCGTGTTGATAGTCCAGTTATTTTATTTTCTAATTTAATCATCTTTTCGGGGAAAAGAGGAGTAAGATTTTGAAAATCTATTCTTTCCTTAGACAATTCGGGATCTTCGTGGTTAACTGCTTCAATTTTTAGTAAAGCATAATATCTTTCTCCTTCTTTAGGAGGTCTAACCTGGCCTGATACAAGATCACCAACACTAAGATTAAATCTTCTTATTTGAGAAGGCGAAATGTAAATATCGTTTTCACCGGGTAGGTAGCCTGATGTTCTCAAAAAACCAAAACCTTCATTCATAATCTCTAAAATACCCTCAGAAAACATATAACCCTTTTTCTCTGTTTCGGCCTGTAATATTTTAAAGATCAAATCCATCTTTTTTATTCTGGAAAAATTATTAATATTATATTCCTTTGCAATTTTACATAAATCATCAATCTTTTTTTCTTTTAATTCTGTTAAAAGCAAACTGTAAAACCTCCCTTTGTATAATGAAATTAGTATATCGTAAAAACTAGCGTATAGCGTTTAGCGCACAGCGTATAGGCGAAAGTGCAAAGTGTAAAGCGAAAAACGCAAAACCAAAACTTAAAAGTTAAAATTTAAATATATTGTTTTATATCTTCAGTTTTTTATCTTTTATCTTTAACTTTTTATTTGTATGCCGAAAACTGTCAAATAAAATCTTGTATTTAATGCTAACGACTATTTACTATCGACTAGTTAAGAGTTTTGAATTATGGTTTTTAGTTTTTCGCTATATAAAAATATCTGAAAATTATTCTTTAAAACTAACGACTAATTAGTTATTTCTAAATGAAATTAATAACAAATCACTAGCGTATAAAGCTATTTTTTCCCATAAGATCGAAATATATTTTTCCACCGGTACTTTCTAAAAAGAAAATAACTTGAAGTAGTGATGTTATTAGAAAATTTATTAAAAAGAGGGCTATTGAAGAGTTGACCTTCTATATATTATACCTAAGATATTTTATCACTAATATTATATTATTACAAATTTTTTTATTATTATTTTTTTAAATATCAAGTTATTAACTCTAATCAACCTATCCATTGAATAAACCGATACTTTTCTTTATCTCTCTAAACATTTTCGAATTAATTTTAAATCACTGGGTTTATCTAAATCAATCATTATTTCAGGATATGATATCATGGCTGTAATAGAATTATAACCAATTATGTCGGTTACTTTTTTTTCTATTTCCTCTAAGGTTAAAGTTTTAAATAAAAATTTTAATATAAACTTAAACCCTAATATTTTAGCATATTTCCAGGTAGCTTTCCTATTATCAAATAATTCCTTAATTATTTTTTTCTGTTGAAAAAATACTTCTGGTCTAAAAAATACAATATTTCCTCCACAGAATATTCCCTCTTTCATTTTTACATAAGTCCTCTTCGTTTCAGGGTACTTTTTTACAATATTTTCTTTAGTAATTATAGGATAGCCGATATATGCTTTTCTTTTTGTGCATATTTCTAAAAATTCATCAATTGCTTCAGGGGTAATCAGGGGAATATCAGAGGTTAAAAGCAATAAATTGTCAGCAGAATTAAAAAAATTTAACCCAATCTCCATATTTTCAAGTATAGAATTTCCGGGATTTAATATTTCTTCCACTTTTTTGCCTATATAAGGATTAAGTTCATTTTTTGGGCCCACCACTAAAATTTGGTCAATATTTTCTGAATTATTTAAGGCATCAACGATATATTCAATCATGGGTTTACTATCTATCATAATTAGAACTTTATTGTCTACCTTCTCGGCAACTTCTAAAGAACCTTTTTTCTTCGTCCCTGCTAATATTAAAGCATTAAACATTTTTTTCACCTACTTTTTAACCTAACAATTCAAAATTTATATAGTTTTCCGGTCTACCGGTACACTTATCAATTTTGTTAGCTGGTTAGTTGGTTAATTAGTTTAATATTAATTCATCAATATATTTATTACTCAACCAGCCCACCAAGTAACCAATTAACTACCTAACTATATTATACGCTACACGCTAGTTTTCACAGGATACGAGATACGAATCGGGTTTCTAACTTCTCCTCCTCACTCGATACTATATTATAGTATACGCTCCACGCTATTCTCTCTTACTTGCAACTTGCATCTTGTAACTTGCAACTTTTTCTTTCTCTACTATATATTATATACTATTTTTTTATTTCTTAACTAAATACTATTCACCATTCACTAACGACTATTTTTTATTGCTGCTTTTATGAATTCCCTAAATAATGGGTGAGCCCGGTTAGGTCTTGATTTGAATTCGGGATGAAATTGCACCCCTACAAACCAAGGATGGTTCGGAAGTTCAATAATCTCTACTAAATTTAAATCCTGATTTAAACCACTAAATCTTATACCATGTTTAGAAAAATCATTCTTGTATGAATTATTAAATTCGTATCTATGCCGATGTCTTTCATAAATCGTTTCTTGGTTAAATATTTTAAAAGCAAGGGAATCTTTTTCTAATTTACAAGAGTATTTTCCCAAGCGCATAGTACCACCCTTTGTTTTTATTTTCTTTTGCTCCGGTAAAAGATCAATTACAGGAAAAGGTGTTTCAATATCAAATTCTGAGCTATTTGCCCCTTCTAAATTTATTACATTTCGAGCAAGCTCAATTACGGCACATTGCATTCCTAAACAAATTCCTAAAAAAGGTATTTTGTTTTCTCTTGCATAGTTTACTGATTTAATTTTACCCTCTATCCCTCTTTTTCCAAAACCGCCCGGTATCAGAATTCCGTTAATATCTTTAAAAAGATCTTTCGGGGAATGTTTTTTTACTTTATCCGAATCAATTCTTTTTACTTTTACTCTACAATCATTGTCAATTCCACCATGAAGAAGTGCCTCGCTAATACTTATATAAGCATCTTTTAGGCTGATATATTTTCCCACCACTCCAATGTTAACTTCTCTTTTGGGATGATATATTTTATCAACCATATTTCTCCAATTTTGCAAATCAGGACCTTTGCATTTTAAATTTAAAGATTTTACGATCAAATCTCCCAACTTTTGCTCTTCAAATACTAGTGGTACTTCATAAATAGATTTAACGTCTATTACTTCAATTATTGCCTCATTTTTAATATCGCAAAATAAGGATATTTTATTTTTTACCTCTTTGGAAAGTTTTGATTGGCAACGACAGATAACTATATCTGGTTGAATACCAATCTCCCTGAGCTTCCTTACGCTGTGTTGGGTAGGTTTTGATTTTAACTCTTTGGCAGCTTTAAGGTAAGGAACAAAGGTAACGTGTACATATAAAACATTTTCTTTGCCTATATCATTTCTGAATTGCCTTATAGCTTCTAAAAAAGGAAGACTCTCAATATCCCCTACTGTTCCCCCGATCTCTACGATTACTATATCTACTTTTTCTTTTTTATTTTCGGAAATATTTTTAATGGTAGATTTAATCTCATCAGTTATATGAGGTATCACCTGAACAGTGGCCCCTAAAAAATCTCCTCTTCTTTCTTTGGAAATTACAGAACTATAGATTTTCCCGGTAGTCATGTTATTATTACTAGATAAATTTGTATCAATAAATCTCTCGTAATGTCCTAAATCTAAATCTGTCTCCGCTCCATCTTCGGTGACAAATACTTCACCGTGTTGATAAGGATTCATGGTTCCAGCATCAACATTTATGTAAGGATCTATTTTCTGCATGGAAATATTTAAACCCCTACTTTTCAATAATCTTCCGATAGAAGAAGCAGAAATACCTTTACCCAAAGATGAAACTACTCCACCTGTAACAAAAATATATTTTGTCATAAATCTCCTCTTTTGTTTGGTTAGTTGGTTACTTAGTTAGTTGGTTAACTGGTTAAGAAAACATATTTAAGATATAAAACCAGTTTTATAGTTTTGCGTTTTTAATTTTCCTAACTATCTAACCAGATAACTAGCTAACTAAGTAACCAAATTTTTAGCTCTACGCTACACATATTGCAAAACATAAATTTGGGGATTTTTAGGTAATGTATTCTCTGTTATTTCGAACTCGCTCGACTCTAATCTTTGTATATTGTTTTTATTTGAAAGAAATACATCCACCGGGTCTATAGAGAATTTAATAGCTTCTGTTTTGTAATGCATAGGAACTGCTATCTTAGGTTTAATGTCTTTAATTATCTGAGTAGCTTGACTGCTATTTATAGTATAAAATCCACCCACAGGAATAAAAAGAATATCTACTTTGCCTATCTCAGCTAACTTATCAGGATTTAAAATATGTCCTAAATCACCTAAGTGACATAAGCTTAATCCATCCGCTTTTATAACAAATATGGTATTTGGCCCTCTCTTTCCTCCGTAAACGCTGTCATGATAAGATGATATTCCTCTAAATTCCATTTTGTGTGATTCCCTATTTATCAGGCCTTTAAAAACCACCGGTCTTCCTTTTACTCCTCTCACATAATTATGGTCAAAATGTTCGTGGCTAACGGTTACAATATTTGCTTTAATTCGAGGTAGTTTATAACCGAGAGTTTCATCGAAAGGATCAGTGATAATTTTAATTCCTCTTTCAGATTCAATTAAAAAAGAAGAATGCCCTAACCATTTTATTTTCATAACCTATTACATCCTTTTGTCATGTCTTATTGTTTAGTGGTCTTATGGTAATTTTTCTTTCGGGTTCGATGAATCGAACCTCTACGTTTGCATAGACAAGCAAGACGTCTGTCCTACGTCTATTATAATGCTTTGTATTTTTATCGATTTTTAGATTTTGCCTTTCTACGGGCAGACACAAGGTCTGCCCCTACTTGCAACTTGTATCTTGTAACTTGCAACTTTTTCTTTTTCTTTCTTTACTATATACTAATTTGGCTTCTGCATTTTGTCTTTTTCTTCCCTAACTATACGCTGTCTTCTTATACGCTCCACGCTGTACGCTATACGCTGCCTTCCTCTACGCTATTCTAAAACATTTCCCCAATTACTTTATTTAATCTTTCTTTTGCTAATTCAGGTTTAAAATTTAATGTAATACTTCCCATCTCGGTTTTTTGTATTATATTAAATGGTTCCAAAGAAAATATCCTGGTAATTTCTTCTACTTCATGTTCTTGCACCTTTTTAAGCCCAACGTATGCATCGATTTTTTGATTGGTTATTTTAGTTAGTGACTCTACATTAAGGTAAAGTTTTTTACCGCTATTTTCGTGTAATAAATTAATAATGATATTAATCAGTTTTATTTTATTATAGAGCATTTTTCTCTTTTCGAACAATTTAAAAATATTATTCTTAACAGAATTATCTAGCTTAAAAATTGATTCCAAATTACTTAAAGAAAAAGGCAATTTATCATGTTCTTCTATGAGATCGCATAACCATCTCAGCTCAAATAATATAACTTTGTTCTTATCCGTTTTTCGGCTTAGCTTATCATAATCGAAATCCGGAGAAATAATTACCAAATAATCTGATTTTGTTTCCTCTTTTACCTTGTTAAACTCATTCCAATACTCATAACTTTGTATTTTTTCGCCTTTTTTATCTAACAATTTTGCATCAATAATTAAATTGTATGTTTTGTAATCTAATAACGCTTTTGCTAAAATAAAAGATGCCTGCCCTTCTGATACGATAGAAGTTTCAAAACCCAGAAATTCAAAAACTTTTTGAAGTAATTTTTTAAAACTTTCGCTATTTTCAGAATTTATCAGTCTTAATTGCAATTTTTTAATTTTACACAACCAATCAAAGAGACCCCACATTTCTTCTTTCTCTTCGATAAATCGGAAATCATTTCTCAAAATATTATCGATATATTTAGAAAATAAATTTTCTTCGTTTACTTCTACCTCTAATACCCTTTCGCAAATCTCTTTATAAGTTAGAGGGTGACCTACTTCTTGCAATATTTTAAAAATTTTTTCACTTAAATCATCCCGAGGTTCTGCCTTGGCCTCATCTTCTGTTACCAGAAAATATCGTTTTCTATCATAGTCAATGAGACCAACAAAAACAATATCGTTTACTTTTAGTTTTTTCTTTTTATACCATTCCTTAAATCCAACTAAACAGTTGAGTTCATTATTCACTACTACTTCTATTTCATTTCCTTCTTTATCTATAAAAGTAATTTCAACGGCATTTTCTTCTTTGGGAAAAAATGGTTTCATATAACTGGTTAAAAACATAGTGCCATCTTTCAAACAATAACTGGTAAGAGAATACTTAATGTTTGCATCTTTATATTGCCATTTCACTAAACCCCATACTCCTCTTTTTACCCTCATAAATCTTTTATCTCCGCTCATAGAGGCATTTACAGCATAATAAGGTTCTTTGACTTTTAATGGCCTTATCTTTATTAACTCTTTAGTAATTTGACGATAATGTAATGGCTTTTTATGTTTTATTAGTATCTCATAAGCACTGTCAGCAACTGATTTATGTTTCATAAGTCTCTCACCTCCAATTTAGCAATTGACCAATTGGCCGATTGCCCGATTCTCCAATTTACCAATTAATTTAGTCGATAGTGAATAGTTGTTAGTTCAAAATAGAAGTTTTAAGTTATCAGTTTACAGTTTCTAGATAAAGAGATAAAAAATATCGGATTCTGTATTCCGGCTACTGTCCTTCTTAACCATCCAACCAGGTAACTAACTAACTCTTTACGAGATACGACTTTTTATAGCAGATACTAATTTTAAAAAAATCACCTTAGTATTGTTAAAAAATTCACCTTGTTTATTATATACATTTTTCATTATGTTTTACAAATAAATTAATCGTTAGCATTAAATGTAAGTGCATTTAATTGACCAATTCTCCAATTGACCGATTGACCGATTAAATTAGTCGTTAATTTATTAGTATTTAGTAAATAGTGAATGGTCGTTAGTTTTGCGTTTTTCACTTTACGCTTTGCACTTCCGCCTATACGCTGTACGCTAAACGCTCCACGCTATAATTTTATTTATATTTTTTCATTAACTCAACATAATCCAGGGCATGTTTTTTTAAATTCTCAACTTCTTCTTCGGTAAGATTACGCACTACTTTCGCTGGTATACCTAAAGCCATGGTAAATGGTGGTATTTTTGTCCTCGGGGTTACTATTGCCCCAGCTCCTATTACAGCTCCTTCTCCTACTTCCGCACCATTAAGCACAATTGCACCTATCCCAATTAAAGAATTATCTCCAATCTTACAAGCGTGAAGCATTACGTTATGACCTATGGTAACATTGTTTCCTACTATAGTAGGAACTCCCACATCACAATGAACAATACTGCCATCCTGAACACTGGTATTACTTCCTATACTAATAGGAGCTATGTCACCCCTCAATACCACATTATACCAAATACTAGAAAATTTTCCGATTACAACTTCTCCAATTATAGTAGCATTTTCCGCAATAAAAGACCTTCTATCTATTATTGGTTTTTTTTCTTCAAAATTTAATATCAACTTCTTACCTCCATAACTGTTTTTATCTTTTCCGCAATTTTATCTCCAAACCCTGGTATTTTACTTATTTCAACCCTGGAAGCATTTTTTATATCTTCTATACTTTTAAAGTGTTCTAATAATAACCTTTTTCGTTTGCTACCAATCCCCGGAATAAGGTCTAATTTTGAATTACGTAATTCCTTACTTCTTATCTTTCTGTGATAAGTCACCGCGAATCTATGGGCTTCATCTCTTATTCTTTGCAGTAAAAAAAGTGATTCAGAATTAGAAGGTAATATTATCGGTTTATGAAACTCTGGTTTAAATATTTCCTCTTCTTTTTTGGCTATACTTATTATTGGCAATTCAAGATTCATATTTTTTAATATTTTTTCCACCGCACTAAGTTGACCTCTTCCGCCGTCAACAAGAACTAAATCTGGCAATCTTTTACCTTCGAATAATAATCTTTTATATCTCCTCTCTGTTACCTCTTGCAACATAGCATAATCGTCAATTCCTTTAACTCTTTTCACCCTAAATCTTCGGTAATCTTCCTTTTTTGGTCGCCCCTTCTCAAAAACAACCAAAGAACCAACGGATAATTTCCCCTGGATATTAGAGATGTCGAACGCTTCAATTCTTTCTGGTAGTTTCTTTAAGTTTAATTTATCTTTTAAATCAATAACTGCCTTCTGGCCCTTCTCAATTTCGTCTTCTTCTACTTCTTCTATCTTTTTCAACAAATAACTATTATTATTACTTTTCCTGCGCAAGTTTATTTCCTGACCCTTTAAAATTGCTTCAATTGATTTTATTCTATCTCTTACTTTGGCAGCTTTTTCGTAATTTAGATTATGGGAAGCTTCTTTCATTTCTCGATAAAGACCATTTAATAATTTTTTTTGCTTCCCTGCCAAAAACAGGCATATTTCTCTTATTCTCTTTCGGTACTCTGTCTTACTAATCATATTCGCACAAGGCGCTGAACACAAGCCAATCTGGTAATCTAAGCAAATTTTTGCTTTCTTTAAATCTTTTTTTCTGCATCCCCTAATTTTAAAAACTTTCCTTAGCAATTTTATAACAACTCGGGTAGCATTTGTGTCCACGAAAGGGCCAAAATATAAAGCTTTACCTTCTTTTATCTTTCGATTTATTTTTCTGTAAAATAATATTTGAGGAAATTCTTTCTCTAAAGTAATTTTAATATAGGGATAACTCTTATCATCTTTCGATTGAGTATTATAATAAGGACTGTTGCTTTTAATCATTTTGCTTTCTAGGATAAGTGCTTCTATTTCAGAGGAAGTAGGTATATATTCAACATTCTCGATCTCTTTAATCATTTTATTTATCTTAGGAGAATGTTGAGCAGAACTACTAAAATAAGAAGAAACTCTATTTTTTAAGGAATTGGCCTTCCCTACATATATTACTTTTCCTCTTTTATCTTTAAAAAAATAAACTCCACTTGTTTCAGGTAATTTATTTATTTTTGATTTAATAT
>CAZXYB010000023.1:0-3271 GCA_964644855.1 uncultured Atribacterota bacterium
TAATATTCCTAAAGACCATCCTGCCAGAGATGACCAGGATTCTTTTTATATAAATAAAGAAATTTTACTTCGAACCCATACCTCACCAGTAGAAATAAGGGTTATGGAAAAACAACAACCTCCGATTAGAATGATTACTACAGGAAGATGTTATAGGCGTGATGCTACGGATAGTACTCATTCACCTATGTTTCATCAGATAGAAGGCCTGGCAGTTGATAAGGATATTACTTTTGGCGATTTGAAAGGTATTCTAACTGTTTTTATACACAGGATGTTTGGAGAAGACAGAAAAGTAAGATTTAGGCCGAGTTATTTTCCTTTTACAGAACCGAGCGCAGAAGTAGACGTATCTTGTCTGTTATGTCATGGAAAAGGGTGTCGGGCCTGTGGGTATACTGGATGGTTAGAGATTGGGGGTTCAGGGGAGACTGATCCGGCAGTCTTTAAGAGGGTAGGATACGATCCGGAAAAATATTCTGGCTTTGCCTTTGGAATGGGTGCGGAAAGAATTGCTATGCTAAAATATGGCATAAATGATATCCGATTATTTTTTGAAAATGATTTAAGATTTTTGAAACAATTCTAAATTTAGCGTATAGCGGGTAGCGTAGAGCGTTTAGTGGATAAAAAAGCATAAAATGAAAAATGTAAAATAGTCAGAATCCAGTAGCCAGAAGAAAGAAAAAGAGCAATACGAAAAAAAGTTTTTAATTTTAGTGTTGTGGGGGCTCAATACTTTACACTCGATAAGATAAATGGCTCATTTTTGTAATTCTATAATTTTTACGATATACGATATACGAAATACGATATACTATAGACGAAACAAGAGACAAGGAGGGAGAAAAATGCAGGTTTCTTATAATTTATTAAAAGAATATATTGATATAGATATGTTGCCCGAAGAGCTTGCACAGAAACTGACTATAAACGGTATAATCTTAGAGAGCATGGAAAAGATATCTACCGAGATAGAAAAAGTAGTGGTGGGTAAAATAATTGCTATAGATCAACACCCTGAAAAGAAAAAATTATCTGTTTGCCAGGTAGATGTAAAAAATAAAACGCTTCAAATAATTTGCGGGGCAAGGAACATGAAGGTTTCTGATAAAGTGGCAGTTGCACTAGATGGAGCAAAATTACCCCAAATAGAAATTATTAAAAGTAAGAAATTTAGAGGAGTTCTGTCTTCAGGAATGCTCTGTTCTACTTCTGAATTGGGAATTGAAGCAGGAAAATCATCCGGGATTTTAATTTTAGAAAAAGAAGCTGTCTTGGGGGAAGATATAAGGAAAATAATAAAATTTGACGATACCATATTTGATTTTGAAATACATTCTAATCGTCCTGATTTAATGAGCGTAATTGGAATAGCCAGGGAAGTAGGTGCAATTACTAATAATAAACTTAAAATTCCCGAAATAAAGATAAATGAAGAGGGCGAAAAAATCGAAAAAGATATTGCTGTAAAAATCGAGGCGGAAGATTTATGCCCTCGTTATACTGGGAGAGTGATAAAAGATATTAAGATAGAAGAATCGCCCTTATGGTTAAAGTGGAAGTTAAAATTGTTAGGGGCAAGACCAATAAATAACATAGTAGATATTACCAATTTTGTAATGATGGAAACAGGACAGCCGCTTCATGCCTTTGATCTTGATTTAATTAAAGGCAGGACCATTATAGTTCGAAAAAGTAGACCAGGCGAAACTATATGTACTTTGGATGATGTAGAAAGACAGTTGCCGGCTAATAGTTTAATTATTGCTGACATAGAAAAACCTATAGCTCTTGCCGGAATAATGGGAGGAAAGTATTCTGAAATTGATCAAAGCACCAAAAATGTATTTTTAGAATCAGCCTATTTTAATCCAGTAAATAATCGAAAAAGTACTGTGAAATTAGGTTTAAGAACCGAGGCTTCAAATAGATTTGAAAAGGGTATAGATAAGGAAGTGCAAATATACGCCCTTGATCGGGCTGCTGATTTAATAAATAAAATTGCTATGGGTAAGATTAGTTCGGGGAAAATCGACACAAATGAAAAATTGTATCAGCCTAACAAGATAAATTTAAGGATAAAGAGAGTAAGTAAAATACTGGGACAGTTTTTTGATAAGGATGAATCAAAAACGAAAAATAAAATTATTGATATTTTAGATAAATTGGAATTTAAATTAATAGAAGATAAGGGAGAATATATTGAACTAATCCCTCCTTCTTTTAGGGGAGATGTGGGAAGAGAAATAGATATAATTGAGGAAATTGCTCGTATTTATGGTTATGATAAGATAAAACCTACTCTTTTCAACACCACCATTGCCCAGGAGGGAAAAAATTTCCGACTTAAGGTGATTGATTGGGTAAGAGAGATTTTGATCGGTTGTGGTTTAAATGAAGTAATAACTTATAGTTTTATTTCTCCTGAGACATTTGGTAAAATAAGAATACCCGAAGGGCATAAATTAAGGACTGCCATAAAAATTAAAGACCCTCTGACTAGAGACCATTCTTTAATGAGGACTTCTTTAATTTCAAGTTTATTGGAAGTTATCAAATGGAATACCAATCGACAAGTAGAGCTGGTTAAAATATTTGAAGTAGGTAAAATATACTTACCTTATCCCGATAAGCCAAGTTCCTTACCTAATGAGAAATTAATAATAGCCGGAGCAATAAACAAGACTGGTCGGGGAGATGTTTGGGAAAAATCACTTTCTTTAGATATATTTGATGTTAAGGGTATAATTGAGGCAGTTTTTCAGGGCTTGAAAGTAGAAAATTGGGAAGTAGTTCAAGGGGATCATCCTGCTTTTCATCCTTTACGAAATGGCAAAATTATTATAAGTGGAGAAGAAGTAGGAATTTTTGGCGAGATACATCCGGAAATAATAAATAATTATCGTCTCCCGGGGAAAGTAAATTTGTTTGAGATTGATTTCGAAAATTTATTCCATAACGTCCCCTCGGATATAAAATATTGTATTTTACCAAAATATCCTTCTGTTCAGAGAGATTTGGCCTTGATAGTAAAAGAAGAAATACTTTCTGCTGATATTATTAATACCATTAAATTGATAGATAAAAAATTGATTAAAAAAGTTACCCTATTTGATATATTTAAAGGAAAGCAAATTGGTGATGGGTATAAAAGTTTAGCTTACTCTGTGGTTTTTCAAGCCGAAGACCGTACTTTAACCGATCAAGAAGTGGAAAATATATTTAAAAAAGTTAAAGAGCAATTAATCACTAAATTTTCTGCCAAAAT
>CAZXYB010000023.1:3371-8769 GCA_964644855.1 uncultured Atribacterota bacterium
GAATTAATACCAAGTCACATAACCTACAAAAATATAATTATTTTAGATTCAAAGTTGTGATAGGTAGGGGCGTATTGCATACGCCTAAAAAAACGGATAACCTACCAGTGATTATCTTTATCTATAAACGAAAAACTATAAACGAAAAACTTCAACACTGCACGCCGTGTTGCTACTTAGGACTAGTTAGAAGGAGATATTTATGGCTGCTATAAATTGGATAGATATATCGATAATGATAATAATCTTATTAAATATGATTATCGGAATACGTCGCGGAATTATTAGAGGAATAATAAATTTAATAGGAGTTATCACTGCAATTTTCCTGGCAATTTTTTGGTTTAAAGAGGTGGGAGAATACGTAAGCTTGCATAGTCAATTAAGCAGAGAAATAGCAAACATATTAGCTTTTGTTCTAATTTTTTTGGGAATATATCTAATCGCGAGAATTGTTGAAATATTTTTTAAAAAAATACTTTCCTTGTTGTTTGTTTCCTGGATTGACGGTTTAGGAGGTGCTTTGTTTGGTTTAGCCAAAGGTTCTTTAATAGTGGGTATTTTATTGGTTATTATTACCTTTATTCCTTTACCAATTTTTTTAAAAGAACAATTAGAAAGCTCGTTTTTAGCCAATAGATTTGCGGTAATGACCACAATTGTCTACGATTATTTAAAAGATTGGCTGCCTTTAAGCTTTCAGTTTAACACAGAAGAATTTCTTAAAAAATTCCATCTTAATTTAATTGTTATAAAAGATACTGCGAAATATTTTGTTAGTATTTAAAAAAGGTGAGATGTATTTTGGATGAGCATACATTTTCAGTTTTAGAATTTTCAAAAATAAAAAATCGATTAAAGGAAAAAACATCTACTGCTATTGGTGAATTAATCGTAGAAAATATCACTCCTAAGATTAATTTACCGCAAATTACTAATATTCAAAGAGAAACTACCGAGATGCGAGAAATTATTTCTTACGACGGAACCCCTCCTTTTTCCAGATTAGAAGACATTAGCAGTGAATTAAAAAGATCTGCAGTTAAGGGATCTATCCTTGATGCAAAAAAAATTATAAAAATATTAAAAGTTTTAAAAACTTCTCGCTTGATTAAAAAGTTTCTATTAAAAACCAAAGAAAAATATCCTTTGATTAGAGAAAGGGCAGAAAAAATAAGAACTTTTTCTGAATTAGAGAAAGAAATAATCCAATGTATCGATGAGGATGGAGTAATTTTAGATCGAGCGAGCCTAGAGTTAAGGAAGATTAGAAGAAATATAATAAAAAAGGAACAAGCTCTGAAAAATAAATTGGAAACTATTATTAGGTCTTCCCGTTTTGCTACTATTATTCAAGAATCTTTAATAACCGTAAGACAAAATAGATACGTTATACCTGTGAAGCAAGAAAAAAGAACAAAATTTCCCGGAATAGTTCACGATAAATCTGATAGCGGTGCTACTTTATTTATTGAGCCCTTCGGAGTAGTAGAGTTTAATAACCTACTCCGTCAATTAATTAAGGATGAAGAAAAAGAAGTATTAAAAATTCTGCAAAGAATAACCTCCTTTATTGGAGAAAGAGCACAGGAGATTAATGATAGTGTTTTAAACCTGGGGGAAATTGATTTTATTTATGCCCGAGCAGCATTAGCGGATAAAATGGAAGCAATAGAACCAAAAATAAACCAAGATGGTTTTATTAATCTTATCCAGGCAAGACATCCTTTGTTACAGGGTTATGCCGTTCCCATTAATATAAATTTAGGAAAATCTTTTAATATTTTAGTTATCACCGGCCCCAATACAGGGGGCAAGACGGTTACCTTGAAAACCGTAGGCATACTCACTCTTATGGCTCAATGCGGATTACACATTCCTGCTACCCAGGGGAGCGAGGTTTCTATTTTTAAAAAGATATTCTGTGATATTGGAGATGAACAGAGCATAGAACAAAATTTAAGCACCTTTTCTTCTCATATGAAGCATATAGTTAAAATTTTAAGAGAAGCTGATTCTGAATCTCTTGTATTACTTGATGAATTGGGTGCAGGTACAGATCCTACAGAGGGAGCAGCTTTAGGTATGTCAGTTTTAGATTTCTTAGGTAAAGAAAAATCCAGAGTAATAGCAACTACTCATCATGATTCTTTAAAGACTTATGCATATTTAACCAAAGGAGTATGTAATGCCCGTGTTGAATTTGATGAAGAAACCTTAAAGCCGACATTTGAGATTTCTATCGGATTACCCGGCAAGAGCTGTGCTTTTATAATTGCCCAAAAATTAGGTTTAGCCCCGGAAGTTGTCTCTCAGGCTCAGAGCTTTTTATCTCAGGAAAAAATTAAAGCAGACAATTTGATTGAGAAGATTGAAGAAGACAGAAAACTAATTGAGAAGGAAAAAAATTTGATAGAAGTGGCCAAAGAAGAGAGTATCGAAATTAGAGATAAATTAGAAAAGGAATTAAATAAAATTGAGGAGAATAAAAAGGAAATAATTCTAAAAACTTACCAAGAAGCAGAAAAGATACTAAAAGAAACCCAGAATAGAGCCGAAAATATGATAGAAAGATTGAATAAGAAAAAGTTTTTAAGTAAAGAATCCAAAGGTCCTTTATTAGAGCAAATACAAGCAATTAGCAAGGAAATAAAAGATGAGATAGTAAAGATAAAGCCGGAAAAAGGGTTAATTAAAAATCAAAATATTGAAATAGGAGATTATGTATTAGTGAAAAGCTTAAACAAGAGAGGTACAATACTTTCTATTTCTACTAAAAGTAAAAAATGCAAAGTTCAGATTGGTAATATGAAAATGTTAATCTCAATTTTCGATATAGAAAAAATAGATAAACCCGATAAAACACCGGAAAAATATAACCATATTAGGAACGGTTTTGATAGAAGTTTAAACGGAAGGGATAGTTTTTCTTTATCTAAAATAAAAACTTTTAGAAATGAGATTTCTATTCGTCATTTAACTATTGAAGAAGCACGGCCTGTGTTAGAAAAATATTTAGATGATGCCTATCTGTTGGGAGTTTCACCGGTGTACATAATTCATGGAAAAGGCAAAGGTATCTTGAGAGATGAGGTAAAAAAAATGTTATATAAAATTCCTTATATCAAATCTTTCAGGACTGGAGATATAAAAGAAGGAGGGATTGGAGTTACAGTTGCATATTTTACAAAGTAATTATCAATCTTGTTTTTTATATTTTTCTCTAAGCATTTCTATTAAAGATTGAAGAGTTTCTTCCTTTTCTTCAGTTTCTGTGTGTTTTTCTTCAGTTTTTTTCTTAATTTCTTCAATTTCTTTATAATAAGGTTTCTTAATTTCCTGATATTCTTCTGTTTTTGGAATTTCAAAATATTTTTGATGAACTGTACAATAAGATACGGGTTCTGTACCTTTTATAAAAGCTACAGTTAATATTTCCGGACAAGAATCAGTAGGTAAAAGCCCGGATTCCTTACAAACAGGTATTTTAGTTATTTTATCCGGTTGCAAAAAATCTTTTTTTTCATTATTTTTAAGGGCATTTTTCATAAAATTAGCCCAAATTGGAGCAGCAACCACCCCACCAGTCATTTTATTACCCAGAGGTTTTCTGTCATCATTTCCAATATATACTGCGGTAACCAAATCTGGAGTAAAACCAATAAACCAGGCATCTACAAAATCATTAGTAGTACCGGTTTTTCCTGCTGCCGGTCTACCTATCTTAGCATTCCAACCGGTTCCTCTTTCTATTACTCCCTTCATCATGCTTGTAAGTACATAGCAAGTCTCCTCTTTAAATACTTCCTTTTTTTGAATAATATTCTTTTTTATAATTTTGCCGTTATTATCTTCTATTCGAATTATGGATACAGGGTCAATCCTTACTCCCAAATTGGCAATAGTGGCATAAGCGGAAGCAATTTCCAAAGGAGTTATCTCTGAAGTACCAAGAGCTAAAGAAAGATCCGAGCGAAGTTCACTGGTTATTCCTGCTTTATGAGAATAATTTATAACTTTTTTTATTCCTACTTGTTCCAATAATTTTACTCCTACTACATTTATAGATTGTTCAAACGCTTCTCTAAGAGTTACTGGTCCGCTAAATTCTTTTTCGTAATTTTCAGGAGACCATCCATTTTCGAAAGTAACCGGAGAATCTTCTATAATACTACTGGGAGTAAATCCATTATCTAAGGCAGTAAGGTAAGTAAAAGGCTTGAAAGCTGAACCGGGTTGGCGGTAAGCTTGAGTTGCTCTATTAAATTTACTTTCTGTAAAATTTTTTCCTCCCACCATTGCCTTAATATAACCGGTCTGAGGCTCAATGGCTATTATTGCTCCTTCATGTCCGGATTCTTGAAATGCTTTTTCAGCAAAATTTTGCATCCCTAAGTCTAAAGTAGTATAAATTTTTAACCCACCTTTATAAACTACATTAGCTCCATATTCTTCTAAAAGTTGAGAAAGGATAAAAGTGGAAAAATAGGGAGCTGTAAACTTATCCCTTTTATTATTATAATCAAGTTCTAAAGGGCTTTGTTTGGCTTTTTCCATATCCTCTTTAGATATGTAACCCAATTCAAACATTCTGCTTAATATTATATTTCTTCTTTTTAAGGACGCTTCCTGATTAAGAATTGGCGAGTAATAAGAGGGTCCGCGAGGGATTCCTGCGAGTAATGCGCATTCTGCAAGGCTTAAAGCTTCTACATTTTTATTAAAATACATTTTAGCAGCAGATTGAACTCCATAGGCACCATGTCCAAAGTATATTTCGTTTAAATACATTTCTAAAATTTCATCTTTAGTGAAAGATCGTTCTATCTGTAAGGCCAACAAAACATCTTTTAATTTTCTATTCAAACTAATTTCTCGAGTGAGAAAAGTATTTATAGCCAATTGTTGAGTGATTGTGCTGCCTCCTTGAAGTTTGTAATCTTTACTAGAGAATAAAATCAAATTTTTGATATTTTCCCATTGAGCACGCACGATTCCCCGCAAACTTATTCCTTTATGTTTATAAAAATCTGAATCCTCAATGGAAATAGTAGCATCAATTAAATTCGAAGGAATTTTAGATAAAGGAACTGGATTTCTATTTTCCTGATAAAATTCAGTGATAATTTTACCATTAATATCATACACTTTAGTATTTATAGCATCTAAAAAATTATTCCCTTGTACCATTTCTAATATCTTTTGACTGCTAAGAGTAGACAGTCCGATAAAAGTAACAGAAAATGTCAGGGCAAAAATTGTAATTACCAATAATATTTTTTTGGATAAAGAAATATGGTAAGGTTTTTTTAGTTTGTTTTTTGCTGACAAAGCAAAGCTCCTTCTTTGTATAGCGTAGAGCGTACAGTACAACAAGTAAAAACTTAAAGCGAAAAGC
>CAZXYB010000023.1:8869-9935 GCA_964644855.1 uncultured Atribacterota bacterium
GGCCTAGGGGAAGTCATTGCATGTTATGTCCTGGGCTACCCTTTATTAATTTTATTAATCAAGAATAAAAAGAGGTTAGGATTAGAATAACGAACAAAAAAAAGGGAATGAATTGTAATAAAAAATATTTGAAGTTTTTATTTTATGAAGCGGGGTAATTTATTATGGATATTAAAGAAGAATTAAGGATAATTAAAAGAGGTACAGAAGAAATAATCTCCGAAGAAGAATTGATAAAAAAAATTGAAAAATCAAGAAAAGAAAAAAGACCTCTTCGCGTTAAGCAAGGATTTGATCCTAATGCGCCGGATATACATTTGGGACATACGGTAGGTCTGCGGAAAATGAGACAATTTCAAGACCTGGGACATGATATTTATTTTTTGATTGGTGATTTTACAGGAATGATAGGTGATCCAAGTGGTAAATCGGCAACCAGAAGACAGTTGACTGAAGAAGAAGTCAAAAAGAATGCAGAAACTTACAAAAAACAAGTTTTTAAAATACTAAACCCGGAAAAAACCAAAGTAGTATTTAATAGTCATTGGTTGGGGAAACTTTCTTTTTCGGAAGTTTTAAAATTATGTTCCAAATATACAGTTGCCCGTATGTTAGAAAGAGATGATTTTTCAAATAGATACAAAGAAGGTAAACCAATAGGTATGCACGAATTTATGTACCCTTTAATGCAAGGTTATGATTCTGTTGCTCTACAAGCAGACATTGAATTAGGAGGAACAGATCAGAAATTTAATCTATTAGTGGGCAGAGATATTCAGAGAGAATTCAATCAGGAACCGCAAGTTATTATCACATTGCCCCTTCTTGAGGGAACAGATGGAGTAGAAAAAATGAGCAAAAGCTTAAACAATTATATTGGGATTAGTGATCCTCCTCAAGAAATGTATGGCAAAACTATGTCTGTCTCTGATAATCTTATGACTAGATATTTTGAATTGGTAACCGACGTTTCTTTAGATGAAATTAATAAGATAAAAATAGGCTTAGAAAGTAATGATTTACATCCTAGGGATGTGAAAAAGAGATTAGCCAGAGAAATTGTTAA
>CAZXYB010000024.1:0-9512 GCA_964644855.1 uncultured Atribacterota bacterium
ACGCTGTACGCTATACGCTAGTAGCATATACGATATACGATATACGAGTTAGTGTAAACTTTAGTGGGGTAGTTAGAAGAAGATATACGAGTAGAGATTGATAAATATTATTAATTAAGATATAATTTTAAAAGTATAGAGAAGATAGCATAATAAAAAGGAAGGGATAAAATATGATAGGTACTGTTACTTTAAACCCGGCGATGGATGTGATTTTAGAGATTAGTAATTTAAAAATAAATAGTTACAATAAAGTTTTAAATGCCATTACAACTTCTGGCGGCAAAGGGATAAATGTATCCAAAGCTATTAGGGGTTATGGCAGAGAAACTATCGCTGTCGGATTTTTAGGAGGCGGTAGAGGAAGAATGATCGAAGAGGAACTAAGAGAAATAGGCATAACTACTAATTTTTGGCATATCGAAGAGAAGACCAGAAGCAATACAATCATTTTAGATAAAAAAACTGGAGAGCATACATTACTTAGTGAAATGGGACCTAAAGTTACAGAATATGACTTAGAGATGCTAAAATCAATTTTTTATCGGGTTATGTCTCAATGTAGTGCAGTTACACTGTCTGGAAGTTTGCCTCGAGGAGTTCCTGAAAACATATATGCTAATTTGATTTCTATAGCTAAAGAAAGAGGTGTAAAAACTATTTTAAATACTTCCGGAGAACAATTCATAAAAGGTTTAGAGGGAAAGCCTTTTTTAGCAAAACCAGACCTTAGGGAAAGTAATAGAGTTTTGGGAATTAAAATTAATAATGAAAGAGATGCGATTAAAGCAGCAAAAGAAATTGTGCAGAGGGGTGCTGAAATTAGTGTAGTTTCTCTGGAACAAGAAAAAGATATAATTGCTACCCAAAATGAAATATGGTTTGCCGAGACTGACTATCATGAAATAGTAAATTTAATCGGAGCAGGCGATGCCTTGATTGCAGGATTTGCAATTACCTTAACCGAAGAAGGGAAAAATCTTGAGGAAGCAATAAAATTTTCTATGGCCTGCGCTTTAGCCAGTGCCCTAAGAGAGGAAGAGGAATTTAGTTCAAGAGAAGAGGTAGAGAAATGTCTTAAATGTGTGAAGCTTAAGAAATTATAAAGATAGATATCGAGAGGAGATACTCTGAATTGAAAATAAAGAATATTATGATTCGGGATGTTACCAGTGCTTTAGCTACATGCAAATTAGTAGATTTGATAGGTATATTGTCAAAGCATAAAATTACCGGGCTTCCAGTAGTCAATAATGATCAGGAGGTTATCGGATTTATATCTCTACACGACATAATCAGAGCTACTCTACCGAACTATTTAGGAATTATAAATAGTAATTCTATTCTTTCTGAATTCATACAATTATCTAAAAGTTTAAGAGAATATTCTCAACATCCAATAAAAGAATTTATGAGAAAGAATATTATTACTATTAATGAATATGACAATGAAGTTTTAGCAGCAGATTTGCTAATTAGAAATAAAATTCAAAGACTTCCTGTCTTGCGAGATGGGAAATTGGTGGGAATAGTAACCCTAACCGATATTTGCCGAGTGCTTATGGAGAAGAGTGAAAATAAAGAATGATAAAATTAGTATATAAAAAAAGCGGATAGCGGATAGCGTAGAGCGTATACATTTGGTTATATAGTTAGTCGGTTACCTGGTTAGTTAGTAAATTAGCACAAACCAGTTAACTAATTAACTATATAAACGTTAAACTATCTAATAAATATTGATTGGTGATAAGTATGGCTTAGATTTATCAAACCTGTTGAAACTTGAATAAATTCGATATCAAAACATTGCAAAATGTATAACAGGCATTTTTTTTATGATACTATACGCTAAACGCTGTACGCTCCACGCTAGTTTCGCTTACTAACGATTAATTTAAATTGCCGAGGTATTTTATGAAAAAAGGATTATTTATAACTTTTGAAGGGCTTGAAGGATGTGGGAAAACTACCCAGGCAAAAATGCTTTTTGATTTTTTAACCAAACAAAAAATACCTTCTATTCATACTAAAGAACCGGGAGGAACAACGATTGGAGATAAAATACGTAAAATCCTTCTCGATCAAAAAAATGATGGTATGGATTATAAAACAGAAATGCTATTATTTTTAGCTTCTCGGGCAGAAAATGTTAGATTAATTATTTTACCGGCATTGGAAGAGGGAAAGGTAGTTATATCTGATCGTTTCTATGATTCTACTACTGTCTATCAAGGGTACGGAAGAGGGATAGATTTAAAAATCATAAAGCATCTAAATAACTTAGTCGTGGGAAAAACCATCCCTGATTTAACCTTCATCTTAGATATTGACCCACACGAAGGATTAAGGAGATCAACTTCTTTCGGTAATTTGCATGAAATGCGATTTGAAAAAGAATTTATAAATAAAAAAATTATCGAAGGGAAATTATTTTTAGAAAGAGTTAGAAATGGCTATTACCAATTATCTCATAAAGAAAAAGGAAGAATTAAAATAATTGATGCTAATAAGAACAAAGAAGATATATATAACGAGATAGTTGAAATTGTAAAAAGAAAGATAGCGGATAGCGTACAGCGTAGAGCGTAGAGTTAGGAAAGAAGGAGTCAGGAGACAGAAGCCAGAATATTAAAAAGTATCGAGCATATAGTAAAGAAAGAAAAAGTTGCAAGTTACAATCGGTAGTGTATTATACAGAATGATTTATCCTAAACGCTGTACGCTGTACGCTCTACGCTAATAAAGGGAGTAGTTATGTCTTTTAAAGATATAGTTGGACAAGAGAGAGCAGTAAAAATATTGACAAAATCTCTAAAAGAGAATAAGGTCTCCTCATCTTACATTTTTGTCGGGAGCGAAGGGACTGGGAAAATGCTAACGGCTATAGAATTTGCCAAGGCGTTAAATTGTTTGAACCTTAGCAAAGATGCAGAAGCTTGCGAAGATTGTCAATCTTGTAGTGAGATTAGTAAACAGTGCAGCCCGGATTTAAAAATAATTAAACAAATCAAGAGTTCGATAAAGATTGAACAAATACGAGAAATGCGGAAAGAGGTTGGACTAAAACCTTTTAAAAATAAAAAAAAGATTTACATAATAGACAAAGCAGAAAAAATGACCCTTGAGGCATCAAATTGTTTATTAAAAACAATCGAAGAACCACCTTATTTCGTGATAATAATTCTCATTTGCTCAAAGATAGATCCAATTTTACCTACTATAGTCTCACGTTGTCAGATAGTAAATTTTGGATTAATATCTTCCTATAAAATAAAAGAGTTTTTATTAGATAAAAACAATAATTTAGAAAAAGAGAAAGCCGAAATTATTTCTAAATTAGCCCAAGGCAGCATCGGAAGCGCTTTAAAATTATTATCAGGTAAGGAATATTTTATTAGAAGGGAAGAAGTATTACAATATTTATCAACAATATCTCCCGGAGAATACGGTGACGATGTTTTTGCAAAAGTTGAAAAGATAGTATCTAAAATAGATAGAATAGAAGAGATTTTAGAAATGATAAAATTATGGTATCGGGATATTTTAATTATTAAAAATACAGGAGATAAGAAGTATATTACCAATTGCGATAAATTAGAAATACTTGAGGAAAAATCTCAAATCTATTCCCAGGAAATACTAATTGGTATTTTGGATTATTTAGAACAGGCTGAAGAATATTTGATAAAAAATGTGAATAAACGTCTTATTTTAGAAAGATTATATATAAAGATGGTAGGTGTTGAGCATTGCCTAAAGTAACTGGTTTAAAATTTGCCAAGACAAATTATATCTATTATTTTAAAATCAATAATAAAATTATATTAAAGAAAGGAGATATTTGTTTAGTAAAAACAGCTATTGGTTTAGACCTGGGTAAAGTAGTGGTTCCTTATAAATATATAAAAAATGATGAAATAGATACCCCACTTAAGAACATACTTAGAAAAGCGGATAAAGAGGATTTTAAGAAACTTGAAATACTAAAGCGAGAGGAAATTGATGCATTAAACATCTGTAAAGAGGAGATTAAAAAATATAAATTGCCCATGAAATTAGTTTACGCGAAGTATTTATTCGATAAAAGTAGGATAATATTCTATTTTGTTTCTACTCAGCGAATAGATTTTCGAGAATTGGTTAAAGAGTTAGCTAAAATTTTTAAAACTAAAATCGAACTGAGGCAGATTGGAGTAAGAGATGGAGCAAAATTAATAGGTGGAATGGGAATTTGCGGTAGAGAAATTTGCTGCCTTTCTTATATTCAAAAGTTTTCTCCAATTCATATTAATATGGCTAAAATACAAAGAATTGCTCTGAATCAATCTAAGGTATCAGGCCTTTGCGGTAGATTAATGTGCTGCCTATCTTACGAATCTGAGTTTTATAAAGAGTCTTTAAAAAAGTATCCTAAATTGAGAGATAATATTGAAACAGGGAAAGGTAAAGGAAAAGTTGTAGAAATAAATGTGTTAAAAAAATATATTACGCTTGAATTAGAAAGCGATTCTAAGAGCAAGAACGGTGGTATTAAGAAAAGAATTAAGATACCAGAAGAAGAATTCGAAAAACTGGGAATAAAAAATAAAAGTGCTAAACAATAATGAAAAAATAGAAGATCTTGGAGATAAAGAATTAAAGATTATCCAGGCAAGTGATTCATATCGTTTTTCGGTTGATTCTATTTTACTGCTTGATTTTATTAGACTTAAAAATTATGAAAAAATTATTGACTTAGGAACTGGTTCCGGAATAATTCCTCTGTTTTTGCTTGGCAAAAAGAAAGGATTATCTATTTATGGAATTGAGATACAAAAAGATTTGGCAGATATGGCCAGAAGAAGTGTTAAATTAAATAAATTACAAAATGAGATAACTATAATTCAAGAAGATTTTAGAAACCTAAAAAATATTTTTAAAAACCAGCAATTTGATGTTGTAGTGAGCAATCCTCCTTATATTTCTATGGGGCAGGGGAAGATTAATCCTTTGAGCAGCAGAGCCATTGCCAGGCATGAAATAAAAGGTGATTTAGAGGATATGATTTCCGTAAGTAATTATTTGCTAAAAAATAAGGGAAGAATTTATTTAATTTATAAGAGTACGAAACTAATAAAGTTAATAATGGCTTTAAAAAAATATAGCATTGAACCAAAGGTTATTAAATTTATTCATCCAAGACCGGGAGAAAATGCGAATCTTGTATTATTAGAGGGAATAAAAAGTGGGAAAGAAGAATTAAAAATCGAAGATCCCATATTCCTTCATTCTAATAAAAAAATGGAGACAGATAAGTAATTTGAGTGAAAATAAAAATATTGGTATTTTATATATTTGTGGAACACCTATAGGAAATTTAGAAGATATTACCTTGAGGGCTTTAAGGATTTTAAAAGAGGTAAACTTAATTGCAGCTGAAGATACCAGGCATACATTAAAATTATTGAATCATTACCAGATAAATACAAAAATTACAAGCTACTATGAATATAATAAATTCAAAAAAGCGCCCTATTTGGTAGAAATATTAAAGAATGGCCAGGACATTGCTCTTGTTTCTGATGCGGGTATGCCAGGAATTTCCGATCCAGGTTATGTATTAATAAATTTAGCTTTAAAAAATAATATAAAAATAATACCCGTTCCCGGTGTTTCAGCACTGATAACTGCTTTAGTTGTATCAGGGCTATCTACCGATAAATTTGTTTTTGAGGGATTTCTGCCCCGCAAAATTAAAGAGAGGAAGAGATGTTTTAAGGGTATAGAAAATGAAGAGAGAACCATTATTTTTTATGAAACCCCTCATAGACTAAAAAGAGCCCTTAAAGATATGTTGGAAATATGGGGAGATAGAAAAGTAGTTATAGCCCGTGAGTTAACCAAGATGTACGAAGAGATAATTAGAGGAAAGTTGAGTCAGGTTCTAACAGAAATTAGTACAAAAGAGATAAAAGGTGAAATTACCCTAATTGTTCAGGGGGGAATTAAGAAAAAAGAAAATGATAGTATAGATTTTTTAAAAGATGAATGTATAATGCAAGAATATTTAAAAAAACTAAAAAACCAGGGTTATTCAAATAAAGATATAATAAAAATTGCTCAGGAAAAAATAAATATCCCCAAGAATTTAATATATAAAAAATTACTGGAAATGAAGAAAGGAAAATAATTATGGAAAAGAAAAATCAATCAAAAAAAACATTTTATATAACTACTCCTATTTATTATGTTAACGATGTACCACACATTGGACATGCCTATACCACTATAGCCGCAGACGTTATGGCCAGATATAAAAAACTATCCGGATATGATGTGCTTTTTGCTACCGGGACAGATGAACATGGCCAAAAGATTGTACGTTCAGCAGAAAAAATAAATTTAACTCCTCTGGAGCTGGTAGATAAAGTGGTATTAAAATTTAAAAATCTCTGGCCCTTACTGAATATAGAATACGATGATTTTATACGCACAACTGAACCAAGACATATTAAAGTAGTGCAAGAAATATTTAATAAATTATATAAAAATGGCGATATCTATAAAGGTGAATATGAGGGCTGGTATTGTGTGCCCTGCGAAACATTTTGGACCGAGACTCAACTGACGGATGAAACATGTCCTACTTGCGGGAGGAAGATAGAAAAGGTAAAGGAAGAAAGTTATTTCTTTAAAATGTCAAAATATCAGGACAAGATATTATCATACTTCGAGAAAAATCCTCAATGTATTCAACCGAAAGCAAGAAGAAATGAAATAATAAGTTTTGTAAAAAGCGGTCTTAGGGACCAAAGTATAACCAGAACAAAAAAAAGCTTAAAATGGGGGATAGACGTTCCTTTTGATAATAATCACGTAATTTATGTCTGGTATGATGCTTTATTGAATTATATTACCGTTGCCGGATATAATGCAGATAAGGAAAAATTTGAAAAATACTGGCCGGCAGATGTTCATTTGGTAGGGAAAGATATATTAAGATTCCATACCGTTATCTGGTTTACCATGTTAATGGCGGCTGGAATTGAACCTCCCCGGATGGTCTTTGCTCACGGTTGGTGGACTATAGAAGGAGAAAAAATGTCAAAATCTAAAGGTAATGTAGTTGATCCCTATAAAATGGCGGAAGAATTTGGTGCCGACGCCTTTAGATATTTTTTAATGAGAGAGGTTTCCTTTGGTCTGGATGGTAATTTTTCCAAAGATTTATTGATTAAAAGAATAAATTATGATTTGGCTAATGATTTGGGAAATTTAGTAAGCAGAACTGTAGCCATGGTTACTCAATATTTTAACAAAGAAATTCCCCAAGCATCAACCGAAAAAGATGAATATGATGAAGAATTAAGAAAATTAGCTTTAAAAACTATAGAAAAATACTGTACTCAAATGAATAATTTATCGCTTAATATTGCTTTGGAAACTACCTGGCAATTTATAAGAAGGACCAATAAATATATCGATCAAACAGAACCCTGGATATTGGGTCGTGACAATTCACAAAAGAAAAGATTATCGACTATTCTATATAATTTAGCCGAATCTATACGCCTGTCTACCATATTGATTTACCCCTTTATGCCAGTCAAAGCTAAGGAGATTTGGGAACAATTAGGATTGGAAAGTAATTTAGAAGAAATAAGATTAGATAAAGATACTTCATGGGGGAAATTAAAGCCAGGAATTTTAGTTAAGCCGGGGAAAATAATATTTCCCAGGATTGATATTAAAAAGAAGGAGCAGAAAGAGGTAAAAGAAGATAAAACGAATATTATAACTTTCGATGAATTTAAAAAAATTAATTTGAGAGTAGGAAAGGTTGTTTCTGCCGAAGAAGTCAGCGGAACAGAGAAATTACTCAAATTGGAAGTTATTATAGGAGAAGAAAAAAGAACTATTGTAGCCGGAATAAAAAAGCATTACTCTGCTGAAGAAATATTAGGAAAGAAAATAATAATAGTAGCTAATTTACAACCTGTAAAGATTAGAGGAATAGAATCACAAGGCATGCTTTTGGCAGCGGTTGACAAAGATAATGTAGTTTTACTGACAGTGGATAAAGACATAGCCGAAGGTAGTAAAATCCAGTAAATTAAAATTGCTAGTTCTTAAAAAATATCTAAGGAGGGACATTTATGTCTAGTGTAAAAAATAAAGGAGAAAAAGTTGATATGCCAAATTCGCTTAGAGAAAACCTTAACAAAAATCTTGGATTGATATTTATAATTTTTATGTGTATAATAATTATTTTTTTTATTACATTACAAATTAATATGAATAACTTAAGTGCACAGACAGAAAAATATGTTGAAAATATTAATCTGAATAACGAAAAGATAGTTGGTATAAATGAGGAGATAGTCAGTCGAGTAGAAGATTTATCTAACGAAGTAAAAGAATATAGTCAAGTTAAAATAGGCAGAGATCAATTTACAGAAATTTACATGCAACTACAAGAATTGACCGGAATGATTTCAAACGAAGCTAAAAGGGAATATTATATTACAAAAGCAGTAAAGGATATTTCTAAAAATAATTCTGACTTGGATAGCAAATCTATATACGAGATATCTAAAACTATTTACGAAGAATCTATAAAATATAATTTTAATCCCCTATTGATAACTGCCATAATTAAAACGGAAAGTAATTTTGATCCCCAAGCTGTTTCGGATTCTTATGCCTATGGATTGTGTCAGGTAAGAAGATTTATTGCCCAGGAATTAGCAGAAAGTATTGACATTAAATGGGACGGAGCAGAGAAAACATTGTTTGATCCCATCAAAAATATTAAAATCGGAGTATATTATTTGTCCATATTAAATAGAGATTTTAATGATTTAAAAACTGCTGTCATAGCCTATAACCAGGGACCTTATGCTGTTCAGGAACTATTAACTAATAATCAGGAATTACCTGATAATTATGTGAATAAGGTATTAGACTATTATGCTAATTTAAGAGGATTTAGTTTGGAAGAAGTTCAAAATGAGATCAAAGCTACCGAATAAATCCAGCGTGGAGCGTACAGCGTATTAAAATACAGTAATGAGTGTGAGTAATTAGTGACAAGTCTATGTAAATGTAGGGGTTCGATTCATCGAACCCGTTTCGGGTCGAATAAATTCGACCCCTACTTAATCGGTCAATCGGCCAATCGGTCAATTAGCTATTTTGCTTATTGTAAAGAGTATAAAAAAGTGATATAATTTCCTAAAATAGAATATTGAAGATTAAACTTTTTCGGGGCAGGGTGAGGTTAGATTAAAAGATAACCAATTCCCGACCGGTGGTAAATTCTTTCTATTGTTTTAAGTCAATGATTGAATAAGCCCACGAACCAGGTATTTACTATTGTGAATACCAGGTAGATCTGGTGAAAAGCCAGAGCCGACAGTAAAGTCTGGAAGGGAGAAGAAGTAATTTATTTTAAACAAAGATTATCCCCGAGAAAATATGATTTTTTCGGGGATATTTTATTTTAAAAATATTTAATTAAAAATAAAAGGAGA
>CAZXYB010000025.1:0-3957 GCA_964644855.1 uncultured Atribacterota bacterium
AAGTTCTCATTCAAAAGGAAATTTTAAAAGAAGAGGGTAAAGGCGAAGAAAATTACTATACTACTGGCTCCCCAGTAAAAGTAGGGAAAACTGCCAAAATTATTCTCAATAATGGTAATTTCAAAATCCAAAAAGTAAAGTTAGAAGAATTAGAATAAAATAATTAAAAAAATAATTATAATCAAAAAGTCACAATTTATTGTAGAAATGTGATAAAATTACTCTAAACTTAATCTTAAGAAGGAGGAAAGTAAAAATGAAAGCTGAAAAAATTTGGATGGATGGGAAGATGGTTGATTGGGATAAAGCTCAAGTTCATGTATGTACCCATGCTCTACATTATGGAAGTGGAATATTCGAAGGTATAAGAGCTTATAAGACCGAGAATGGAACAGCGGTTTTTAGATTAAAAGAACATATTGACCGGCTATTCAATTCAGCAAAGATATTTAAAATGGTTGTTCCTTATTCTAAAGAAGAATTTAAGCAGGCGATCAAAGATACTATTAAAGCAAACAAACTTAAGAGTGGCTATATTCGGCCTTTAATCTATCGCGGGTTTAAAGAATTGGGAGTAAGCCCTTTTAACTGTCCTGTTAATAGTGCTATTGCTGTTTGGGAATGGGGCGCATATTTAGGTGAAGAGGCCTTAGCTCAAGGGATTAGAACTAAAATTTCAAGTTATGCGCGAAGTTATATAAATTCAACTTCTCAAAAAGCTAAAATATGTGGAAATTATGTAAATTCTATCTTTGCTAAGATGGAAGCAATTGAAGCGGGCGTTGATGAGGCGATATTATTAGATGCAAGAGGCTTTATAACTGAGGGCTCAGGAGAAAATTTGTTCTGGATTAGAAATGGAGTAATCTATACCACTCCCACTACCACAGTTTTAGAAGGAATTACTCGTGATTCTATAATAAAAATTGCAAATGATATGGGCTATCAGGTTCAAGAGAAATATATAGGACGCGATGAGCTTTATATTTCCGATGAAGTGTTTTTTGCTGGAACAGCTGCTGAAGTTACTCCTATTAGAGAGATTGATAATTACCAGATTGGTGAAGGAAAGCGTGGGCCGGTAACTGAAAATATTCAAAAGAAGTTCTTCAATATCGCGAAAGGCAAAGAAGATAAATACTTAAGCTGGCTTGATTATATCTAAATATAAGATTATGAAAGAAATTCGCTTTGTAGTTTATAGATTACAAAAATTAGCAATTTTGCTCAGGATTCTAGGCTTTGATGTCCTGTGTTTTCAAAACGAGGATTATATATCGGTTATTAATCTAACTAAAAGAGAGTATAGAATTTTGTTATCCAGGGTAAAGTTTTTAAGAAAATTGCCCTGGATTTCTTATCTTAACAAAGACGATCTTGATGGACAATTAGAACAGATTATAAAAGAATTAAAATTGAAAGTGAATAAAAAAAGTCTATTTAGTCGATGTTCAAATTGTAATAATCTCCTACAAGAAATTCGAGAAGAGGAAGTTAAGAGAGAGGTTCCATTAGATGTCCGTGGGAGAGGCTATTGGTTTAGAAGATGTCTTAATTGCGGAAAAATTTTCTGGAATGGAAACCATATTATTACTTTAAAAGAAAAATTTAAAAAATTAAATATACTAATTTGATTACTAAGAGGGATACAAATTTTATAATTATTGTTTGTTGACCCGTAGGGGCGTATTGCAATACGCCCCTACAAACATTAAAAGAATATTAATAAATGTTTTAAGATCAATATTAGAGGAAGTTAAATAAAGATGAAGATATTAGAAAATTTAAATGAAAAACAACAAGAAGCAGTAACAATCAAAGAAGCTCCAATACTAGTTATTGCCGGTGCAGGTAGTGGGAAAACAAAAGTTTTAACCCATAGGATTGCTTATTTGATTTTTCAAAAGAAGATAAACCCGAGCAATATATTAGCTGTTACTTTTACTAATAAAGCTGCTCAAGAGATGAAAGACAGAATTGAAATTATAAGTAAAGATATTTCTGATAGAAATATGATTAAAGGTTTATGGATGGGGACTTTTCATTCTATCTGTGCACGTATTTTACGCCAGGAGATAGAAGCCCTTGGTTATGATAAAAATTTTATTATTTATGATAAAGGCGATCAACTTGGCATGGTAAGAAAATGTATTAAGGGCCTTGATTTAGATAGTAAAAAATATAGCCCTAATATTATTTCATCTATAATAGATAAGGCTAAAAATAATTTAGAAGATCCAGAATTATTCGAGTATAATGCGATGAATTATTTTAAAAAAATTGTAGCGAAGGTATACACACAATACCAAGAAGAATTGTTGAAAAATAATGCTCTGGATTTTAACGATTTGATTTTATTAACGGTGAAACTCTTAAAGAAAAGGCCTGAAATTTTAGAAAATTATCAGAATAAGTTTAGATATATTTTAGTAGATGAATATCAGGATATAAATTTTGCTCAATATCAGTTAGTAAGATTACTTTCGGGAAAACATAATAATTTATTTGTGGTAGGCGATCCCGACCAGAGCATTTATAAATTTAGAGGAGCTGATTTAAATAATATTTTGAGATTCGAACATGATTTTCCTAATAGTAAAGTGATCAAATTGGAACAGAATTATCGATCTACTAAACTGATATTAGAGGGAGCTTCAAATCTGATAAAACATAATAGAAATCGTAAAGAAAAAGAACTATGGACTGACAAAAAAGGCGGCGAAAAGATAAAGTGCTATGAAGCGGCTAGTGCCCTCGATGAAGCAGTATTTGTGAGTCAAGAGATTATGAAATTAAATAAGAAAAAAAACAAAACTTTTAAAGATTTTGCTATTTTATACAGAACTAACGCCCAATCGAGAGCTTTTGAAGAAATTTTTAATAAACAGGGGATTCCTTTTAAAGTAGTGGGAGGTTTAAGATTTTACCAAAGAAGAGAAATTAAAGATATATTGGCTTATCTTCGGTTTATTCATGACCAAAAAGATGGAGCAAGTTTTTTAAGGATTATTAATAATACTAAATTAGGCATAGGCAAGATTACTTTAAGTAAAATAGAGGAATTAGCTAGAAAAAATGATTTAAATTTTCATCAGGCCTTAAAACAGGGATTAAGAGTAATAAAAATATCTGGAGACAGGAAAGAAGCAATAAATAAATTTGTTTCCCTGATTGATGAGCTTAATGAAAAGAAAAAAGAAATCAAAGGGAGTGAACTGCTCATAGAACTAATAAGAAAAATTAATTATTATGATGAACTAAAAAAAGAAGGGGAATTCAAAGCTCAAAGCAAAATCGAAAATATAAAGGAATTAATTTTAGCGATACAAGAGTTCGAAGAGAACAACGAAGATAAATCCCTAACTGCCTTTTTAGAGTATGTTGCCTTAATTACGGATATCGACCTATACAAAGGAGAAAAGGATGTAGTTACAGTTATGACCCTGCATAGTGCCAAAGGTTTAGAATTTCCGGTGGTTTTTATTACCGGATTCGAGGAAGGCATATTTCCTCATTCTCGTTCCTTAAATAGCGGAGAGGAATTAGAAGAAGAAAGAAGGTTGTGTTATGTGGGGATGACCAGGGCAGAAGAAAGGTTGTATCTAACTTACGCCTGGAGAAGAAATTTGAATGGTAACACTTTATTTAATAGTGTTTCAAGATTTATTTCTGAGATTCCAAAACATCTTAAAGAAAAAGCAAATATAGAAAAAAGAGAAGAAATCCCTGCGCTTGATAATAGAAAAGAAAAAATAGAAGTAGCGGTGGGAGATAAGATAAGGCATGTGGATTGGGGGATAGGTGTTATATTAAATAAAATTAATACTGAAAATGATATTTTTATCACTGTGGATTTTAAAAAAGTAGGACTAAAAAAGTTATCGATGAATTTTGCACCATTGGAAAAAGTAAAATAGTCGTTAGTGAATAGTGAATAGTCGTTAGTAGTAGGGGCAC
>CAZXYB010000025.1:4057-9374 GCA_964644855.1 uncultured Atribacterota bacterium
CTTGAGCTTCCTCTTCGGTCTTTACTAAAATGTTAAACAGGTGAACCTGCTCTTTTTCGGTAAAATTATCTTTATTTGTTTCGTAGTATTTTTCAACTTCTTCATCACTTACCTGTACTTTGTCCAAAATATCTTTTTGTATTAAAGCCTGGACCAATATTTGCTCAGTCGACTTTTTGATTTGTTCTGCTACCTTTTCATCTTCTTCAAAATTTTTTACTTTTGCTTCTTGAATTAGCAGTGCTTCGGATATCATCTGGTCGAGCACCATACTTTTATCAAGTTGTAGTTTATAATCTTCCGGTACCTGTTCCCATAATTCATTAAATTCTCCCAAAGTAATAGTCTTATCACCAAAAGTAGCCAATATTGTCTCGGGAGGTAAATTAGTTTCAATATCTTCTGAATTTTTTTCGGTATCAGCAGTAGATGTTACTTCATCGGCTAAAACAGAAGAGGAACTGAAAATAAAAAAGGCCAAAAAGCACAAGGTTAAAATAACTGTAGTTCTAAAAATGTTCATTGATTTATTCATAAAAAACTCCTTCCAAAATATATATTTAAATTGTAACATGTAATTTAAAGTCTATCATTTTTTAAAATCAAAGTAAAGATAATTTTTTCCATCATTTCTTCTCTTTCTTAACTCAATACTGTATTTTCCTTACACTTATTACCCGCGTCTATACGCTAAACGCTGTACGCTCTACGCTATAATCTTAACTCGATACTCGATACTGTTTTTAATACATTTGAAAAACCTTTTTTAAAATGATAAACTTTATAAGTTAAATAGTAGAAACATCAAAAAATAAGGCTGAAAAAATTGAAATAATAGAAAAGGAAAAATAATGTTAAAAAAATTTATATCTTATTATAAACCGTACTTGAAGTTATTCACATTGGATCTAAGCTGCGCTTTTTTAATAGCTTTAATTGATTTAGCTTTCCCCTTGATTACCAGGCAGTTTATTAATGATATTATACCTAATGGTAAATTAAGAATATTTTATATATTTATTATAGCCCTGTTAATACTCGCTGTGGTTAGGGCAGTTTTAAATTATATTATAGATTACTGGGGACATATTGTAGGAACCAGAATGGAACGAGACATGAGAAGAGATCTCTTTGAGCATTTGCAAACTCTATCTTTTGATTATTTCGATAATGTAAAAACCGGGCATATAATGTCTCGAATAGTGAACGACCTAAGGGAAATATCTGAATTAGCTCATCATGGACCGGAAGATTTATTTCTATCTTTGGTAATGCTTATAGGTTCATTTATTATTCTTACCACTATAGAATGGAGACTTACTTTAATCATATATAGTTTTTTACCTTTGTTAATCTGGTATGCAACTTTAAAAAGAAAAAAAATGACAGCTGCTTTTAGATCAGTCCGAAAAAGAATAGCCAATGTTAACGCACAATTAGAAAACAGTATATCCGGCATACGGGTTGCAAAATCATTTACTAACGAAGAGTATGAAATTGAAAAATTTAACGAGGGGAATAGAGAGTTTAATAGTTCGAGGGAGTTTGCTTATAAAGTGATGGCAGAGTTCTTTGCTGGAATATTTTTTTTGTCAAATATTTTAAATATTATCACATTAAGCGTTGGGGGATTTTTTGTATACCGTGGATATATAAATATCGGAGATTTAGTTGCCTATCTTTTATATATAAATTTCTTCCTTCAACCGATCAGAAAACTTACCAACTTTACCCAGCAATTTCAAAATGGTATGACTGGTTTTGAACGATTTGTGGAAATTATGAAAGTAAAGCCTTCTATAGTAGATAAGGAGGATGCCGTTACTTTTAAAAAAATAAAAGGGAAAATTGAATTTAAAAATGTTGCTTTTAAGTATAGCGAGAAAAAATTTGTTTTATCAAATATAAATCTTTCCATAATGCCGGGAGAAACAATGGCATTAGTAGGCCCATCCGGAGGTGGGAAAACTACTCTTTGTCAGTTAATTCCCAGATTTTATGAGGTTAATGATGGTGAAATATTAATTGATGGCATTAATATAAAAGATATAAAAATAAAATTTCTCAGGGAAAACATTGGCCTGGTTCAGCAGGATGTATTTTTATTTACCGGGACAATAAAAGAAAATATATTATATGGGAAACCCGATGCAGAAGATACGGAAGTGGTAAAAGCGGCTAAAGATGCCAACATTCATGATTTTATAATGAGTTTACCAGAAGGATATGATAGCTATATAGGAGAAAAAGGGATAAAACTTTCAGGTGGTCAAAAACAGAGAATATCTCTTGCCAGAGCATTTTTGAAGAATCCTGCTATCCTCATACTTGATGAAGCTACCTCAGCTTTAGATAGTGAAGCTGAAATTATAATACAGCAGGCCTTAAAAAAGTTAGCTGTCGGTAGAACAGTACTGGTAATTGCCCACAGGCTATCTACTATTAAAAATGCTAACCAGATAGTGGTTTTAACCGATCAAGGAATTAAAGAAAAAGGTAATCATGATGAGCTTATTACCAAGGGTGGGTTATATGCCAGGCTTTATAAAGCTCAATTTAGAGGTTTTATACCAGATGAAATAGAGTAAAACAGAACCCTATAAATTAAAAAACAATTTCTCCAAAAAAGAAGGATTTTAGATAATCAATATAGTATATAATATGTACCCGATTAGCTGGACACCTAGAAAGTCTGCTATAATAAAAATATGAAAGGAAGTCTTAAGCTAATAGGAAAGAAAAGATTTACCCCTGAATACAAAAAAGAAATTATTAGACTGGTTACCGATTGACATTTCTTAGATAACCGTATATTATTTTAGACGTACATCTATTTTTTTAGATAACACGTTGGAGTTTTATATGAATAATAGTCTTATATCAACTAATGCCCAGAAAGTCAGAAACTTTCTTATCCAAAGTCCGGGCAAGCAATTTCTGGCTAATGAGATCGAAAAGGCCGCCAGGATTAGCAGGGCAGGGGTTAATTTCTCTCTTCGTAAACTCGCTAAAGAAAAGCTCGTTCTGCGGGAAAAGAAGGCAAAGATCTATCTTTATTCGGTTGATTATAACAATCCCGTTATTAAGCAGTTGAAAGTCCTCCAGACTACCATGCTCTTACAGCCCCTGGTGAATAAATTAAAAGCGCTCTCTAAAAAAATAGTCCTGTTTGGCAGTTGTGCCCGGGGAGAAAATATAGCCGGTAGTGATATAGACCTTTTTATATTAGCCGATAGCTCAAAGGTTATTGAAGAGAAGATAAAGAGAAGCAACCTTAGAGAAAAACTTCAACCTATTATTCGTAACCCGACCCAGTTTATAAAAATGGAAAAAGATGAATCGGTATTTATTGAAGAGATAGAACATGGCATAACCCTGTGGGAGTCTAAAGATGAATCCAGAATTTGAGCAGTGTTTAAAGAGAAATAAAATACGGAAATTTCCGCGTGGTAAAGCCCTCCTGACAAAAACCCTTGGAACAGCTCAGCGGGACCTGGAAAGGGCTGAGAAAACTTTTGATGATAAAGATTACAAATGGGCCACTATCCAGTCCTATTACTCTATGTTCCATTCCGCCAGAGCCCTTTTATTTGCCAGGAACTACCGAGAGCATAGCCACTATTGTCTTATTGTTGCTATGCGGGCTCTTTATGTAGAGACAAGGCTGTTGTGCTCCCAGGCAGTTTAATAGAAGCCCTCGGAAAAGGTAAAAGGCTAAGAGAGGATGCCGATTATTATGACAGATGGTCGGAAGGAGGGGCTATGTTTGCTTTAAAAGCAGCTGAAAATTTTCTTAAAAAGGCTCGGGAGCTTACCAAAGATTTGCATTAATCCTTAAGATGATGATATAGGCCGCTTAGGTTTAGAGTCTTGTTATGTATAGGCAGGCTTTCAATTACGCTCCTTAGCAAAAAAAGCTCCTGGCGGCGGGTGGTCGTGGTAGAAGTAGATTAGCCGGAGTGGTAGGGGTGGGCTAATTAAAGTGGCTGGAGTAGAACAAAATCGAGGGAATATATCCGGATGATAGATTATCAAGGAGAATTAAAATTAATCAAAATAATAACATATTTTAAAATAATTTTAAAAAAAAGAAGGATTTTTAAAAGTTTTGTAGTATTATAGACATGAAGTTAAAATATTACTGACTTTTAATTAGGATACGTAAACGAATAAATGTATTGGAAAAATAGAAATAAATAGCCAAAAGTGAAAAGACACATTATTAGAATTTGAAAGAAAATATCATATTATAATGAAATATTTTTAAAAATTTTAAGAGAGGAAGATTAGATGTTTAAATATATATACTCGCCCCCCCCCCCCCAATCCGGGGTTCCCCTCCTATTTTTTAATTTCGATTTCAAAAAGACATTTTAAAAAAAACCCTATTTTTTACAAATTAAAAAAATTATTAATAAAAAACTCAATGGTGGCAGCACGCCAGCCTTTGGGTTTTTTTTATTTTCAAATACTAATGTAGAAAAAGTTAAAAAATAAATTAAGGAACAATTCATGGATGGAAGAGATAAAGTAAAATGGAAGAGAATAAGTTATTAAAAGAAACAAATCTGAAGTTAGAAACAGTACTTAATGCCATTGGTGGAGAGGACAAAGAGATAATCATTGTTGGTAAAGATATGAAGATTATCTGGGCTAATCGCAATTTTGAGAAATGGGCAGGAAAATTAGGAGGTATAAAAGAAGATATAAAAGGAAAATTTTGTTACCAGGTTTATCAAAATAGAGATGAGCCTTGTGAGAATTGTCCTGTTTTAAAGACTTTTAGAACGGGACGGATTAAGAAAACTAAACAATACATCTATGATACTCAGGGTAAGGGTAGATTTTGTAATTTTATTAGTGTGCCAATAAAAGACGAGAGAAGAAAGGTTATTGCAGTGGTGGAATCAATAATAGATTCAACGGAAAGAATAGAACTTGAACATAAATTAAAAGTGATTAAAGATGAACTGCAAGCCATCTTTGATGGTACAGAAGACGGGATTTGTGTTATTGATGAAAATTATCAAATCTTACGAGCTAATCAAAGAATTTTGAAAATCTTTGATAAACGAAGTTTTTCTGATTTATTAGGGAAGCGATGCTTTATAGAATATTTTGATAACCGGAGGACTTGTAGAAATTGCCCGGTCCAGGAAACCTTTAAAAATGCTGAACCTTGCCGTTTAACTAAAATTTATCAGAAAAGAAATAAAAATAAAGTAATATTAGATATTGCTGCTTTTCCCCTTAAAGATGATAAAGGGAGAGTTATTCAGGTGATTGTGTATTTAAAGAATATTACTGATATGGTTAA
>CAZXYB010000026.1:0-4232 GCA_964644855.1 uncultured Atribacterota bacterium
GAATATTTTTCATATTTATTTTTTCTCTTTTCCTTCAAAATATATTATCATTCCCGTACCCGATTTCACGAGAGTAAACCCCTGGTGGGAATCTAAAAAGAATTATTTCCTAAGTATCTTCCTGAAACCAACCGTTTTCTAAATTCTCTTCCTTAAAAGCCTGTAAGGCTTCCTTATATTCTTCTTTATTTATCCTGCGGGATAAAGGAGGAAACTGTTTAGCATTATAGGCTGGAAAATATTGCGTCATTAAGCTGATATAGGTATGGAGGGAAATCTTTTTAGCGATAAAATGCATAATTTTTTTCGTACCACTTAGACCTTCAGGTAAAACTAAATGTCTAACAATTAATCCTGAATGAGCTATTCCTTCCTTATCCACAATTAAATTACCAACTTGTCGGTACATCTCTGTTAAAGATTTTTTCATCACTTCAAAATAATTGGTAGCAGCCGAATATTTCTCAGCTATTTTATCATCAGCATAGCGAGCATCAGCTAAATATATATCTATTATTCCTTTTAATAATTCCAAGGTTTCAACTGATTCATAACTACTCGTATTATAAACAATAGGAATATGTAAACCCATTTTAATAGCTATCTTAAGGCTCTTTAATATCTGAGGTACAAAATGGGTAGGAGTAACGAGATTTATATTATGGCATTTTCTCTTTTGTAAGGCAAGCATAATTTCAGCTAATTTCAATAAACTAACTTTATTCCCATTTCCTAATTGACTTATAGGATAATTCTGGCAATAAACACACCTTAAGTTACAATTAGTAAAAAATATAGTTCCAGAACCAAAATTTCCTACTAAGGGCGGCTCTTCCCCGAAGTGAGCATTATAACTGGAGACTATCACCTCTTCCCCTGAACGGCAGAAACCTTTTTCCCCTTCTAATCGTTTCGCCCCACATTTGCGGGGACAAACTCCACAGGGGGAGAGTAATTTGTAAGCCTTCTCAATCCGTCTATTAAACTCCTCTTCTTTTATATTTAAATATCTCGGATATTTTAATTTTCTTATCAATTTGTTATTTTTTCACCTAAAGATAATTCAATATCTCTTTTAAGGAATCTAATCGTAAATAATTTTCTGATAAAGGTACTTCTTCCTCAAACTTCCAGCTTAAGTAAGGAATTAGAATACAATTTATGCCTAATTTTAATCCAGGATTTAAATCTGAACGAACACTATTACCTACTATCCAGGTATCTTTTTTGTCTAACTTATGTTCCGTTAAAATATTCTGGTATTCCTCTACGCTTTTGTATTTTAAAACATAAATTGCTGAAAAATATTTTTTTAAACCGGTTAATTTCACTTTATCTTCCTGAACTTGAGCATCTCCAAGAGTAGCTAAAATCAAAAAATATTTTTTATTTAAGAAATCTAAGACCTGATAAACACCATCAACTAATTCAGGAACCTGCTTAAAAACCTCCCAGCCTATATTTTCAATTTTCTTTTTTAGATCTAAATCAATCTTTCTATCATTTTTTTTAAGAAAATATTCATAGGTTTTGCTTAAACTGAGAGGATATCTCTCTTTTACAAAACCATAATATTTTATATGATTAATATCAATTTCATCGAGTTTTATTAAAGATTCTTCTCTGTTAAAACCTATTTTTTCCATAATAGACGAAAATTCCTCTCGAGCTTGATTGTATAGTTGAGAAGTTTTAATCAGAGTATCATCTAAATCGAAGATAATGGTTTTAATTTTCACTCTCTCCTTTTGCATAAATTCTTTATAATTATAACTATAATGATACGCTTTAGCAAACCCTAAACTCGTATATCGTATTTCGTATAACGTATATCGCAAAAGAGAAGAGAATCCAGGAACCAGAATAAATTCGTATCGCGCATTACGTAAAGAGGAAGAAAGACACTAGAGAAAAAACAAAATATAAAAATCCTTTATAAAGTTATAAAAAATGTGTTATAATATTTTTTGTTAAGTAGAATAGATTCACTAATTTATTAATTGTTTTAAAATAAAAACGGATGAATTGATTAGAAATATCTATAGTTGGAAAGAAGGGAAAAATGAAAAGAAATAGTAAAGATATTAAAAAAGGAAAAAAATCTATGATAAGAGAACTGCTGGAAACAGTAATCAGTGCCGGAATAATTGCTTTCATAATTATTACCTTTATAGGTCAGGTTACGGTAGTAAGGGGTGCTTCTATGGAACCTACTCTTCATAATAATGAAAGGCTTATTGCTGATAAAATTAGTTATCGTTTCGAAACACCTAACAGAAGTGAAATAATAATTTTTAGACCTCCTTTAGAAATAAAGCGTAATTATATTAAAAGAGTAATTGGAATTCCTGGTGATAAAGTTGAAATTATTAATGGAGAAATTTATCTTAACGACAAAAAATTAGAGGAGTCATATATAAAAAATAGATCCTATGAGAATATGCCTCCTACAATTGTGCCTGATAATTCTTTTTTTGTCTTGGGAGATAATAGGCCCAACAGTAGTGATAGTAGATATTGGGGATTTGTCCCCAGGAAAAATGTCGTCGGTAAAGCGTGGGTAATATTTTGGCCTTTAAATAAAATTAGATTACCGTAAAAGCCTTCGCCGATTAACCAATTCTCCAATTTACCAATTAAATTAGTATTTAACAAATAGTAATTTAATTGGGTATCGCGTGAAAAAAATAAGATTCAGTTGTAGGGGCTCAATGAATTGTGCCCTTCCTCTTTTATTGTCTTTTGTTTGCCCTGTTAAGTAATCATCTACTAAGCTGGGTTCCTGTCAGCGTAAGTACTACAACTGTTTGTTGAATTAATAGACTGGCAAGATGCCTGTCCCACAGTTTTATCTTGTATCTTATAACTGGTAAACGGGTAACTGAGTAACTGATGTCCTATCCGCTCTATGCTAAACGCTATTCGCTATACGCTAATTTTATTTTTTAATTGGAATTATACAAAGAAATTTAAATATACTATTTCCAACATTTCTAAACTGATGCTTCTCGTTTGGAGCTACATAAACTACTGTTCCGCTCTTAATTTTAAATTCCTTATCACCATCAGTAGCTACTCCTTCACCTTCTAAAATAAATACTTCATGTTCCCAATTATGAGTATGTAAAGGGCTACATCCTCCCGGACTAACCTCAAACAACCTCATAGCAAAGTTCGGGGCTTTATCTTTATCAGAAATAAGCCACCTTACTTTAATATCTTTAGCTTCTTCAAAATCTACGGCCTCAGCTTTAACTTCCTTGTAATCTACTATTTTCATTTTCTTCTCCTTTTTCTATTTTTTATTTTTTATTAAGCTACCACCGCCTAAGGCGGTATCTTTTAAAGAAAAATTATTTTTACCTATCCTCGTGAAAACGGGGGACGCCTGCCCTGCGAGGTTAGAGTGATGTTTCCTCTTAAATTTTTTCATTTAAGAAATTTTTAACAATTTTGTAAAAATCTTCTTCCCTTTCAATAATTGGAATTTTTTGTTTTAGGGCTTCCTCTTTTTGAATATCAGTTGCATAGCTCCAACCAGCTAAAAGAACTTTTACTCCTAAAGTTTTGGTCTGAATCAAATGGTTTACCTGATCATCTACAAAATATATATCCCCGAACTTAATTTGATACAAATTTACAATATGCTTCATTTGCTCAGATTTATCTTCTCCAAATCTCCTATCCAAAATATCTTCTGGTTCAATATTAAAACCAAAATATTCAGGAGTAAAAGACTTGGCAATTGCTTTTCTTCTATTAGAGGTAGCAATCACAATTTTAGTTCCTTCTTCTAATATTTTTTTTATCCCCTCTATTACTTTGCTATAGGGTGGTTCTAAATTAAACCAGGCTCTATAATTTATATTTTGGAGTCTTTCTCGTTCTTTATAAAATTCTTCTTCATAGGCTTCAAAATCAAACTTTACTGTCTTTCTATAATTGTCAAATTCTTCTTGATTTTTAACAGATTTATTTTCTTCTATTAATTTCTGGATCAAACCATAATCGGTTGCTCCCCGAATATAAGGCCTTAGGGTTCGGTAATATTTTATCTCTTCCTGGTACTGCTTCTTAGTCTCTTCCCAATTTTTAAAAGTAAAGAGTTCCCCTCCGAAATATTTCCTTTTCCCCGAGCCATAAAGCCTTAAATAGGCATTATGACCCACAAAAAGTGAATCTAAAACACTATCTACAATTACTCCGTCAAAATCTAAAGCTAATATTTTCAA
>CAZXYB010000026.1:4332-9369 GCA_964644855.1 uncultured Atribacterota bacterium
TATTACCGTTGCTGTTTGTTCATGTGGGTGTTTATGTTTAGGCATAATAGCAGTATTTGGACCAAATTCAAAAAAGGTTACCATTGTATTTTTATTTGTCACAACTCTTAACGTAGAATCCTCTAAAACTTTTTTTGCCTTTAATTCGTTAACTTTAAAAAAATTTGCTTTTTCCATTATTGTTTTTCTCCTTTTTATTTATAAATTTTTTTTATTAATAATCAGTAATTTTTGGTAAAATTTAAATTGAAATTAAAACCTTATTTTAAAACTTCTCCCAAAGCTTCCCGATGAGATTGAAAGGCTAAAGGAGGAAGTTGCTTAACCGTAAAAAATTCTGCCTCTCCTGCATCATCACCGGCGCAAAGTTTACCTCCCACTATTTCAACTTCATAAATTATACTCACCAAATAACCATGAATTTTGCTATTATTGGAATAAACTCCTATCAGCTTCTTCGATTTTCCTTTTAGCCCGGTCTCCTCAGCCAATTCCCTCAAGGTCGCTTCTATGGGGCTTTCATCTAACTCCATAAATCCGCTAGCTAAGGCCCATTCTCCTTTACAGGGTTCTATTTTTCTTTTTATTAACAATATTTTGCCTTCATCATCTCTAGCTATCGCTGCTACTACCGGAGTAGGATTTTCGTAATATATCTTTCCACATCTCGAACAATATAATCTTTCTCTTCCTTCCAACATCTTTCTGACTAATTTATAACCACAATAGGGACAAAATTCTATGAACAAATTACTTTTCATCTATTGCTAACTCCTTTTAGAGTAGATACAAGGTCTACCCCTACTTTTTTCAATAAACCCTCCTGGGCAAAACTGAAATGATTATCCTCTCCTAATATTATATGATCCAGTACTTTTACTCCGACCAGTTCACAGGCACCCGCCAGGCGCTCAGTAATATCTAAATCATTTTTACTGGGATTTGATTCTCCGCTGGGATGATTATGTAAAAAAATAACCGAGGCAGCAGATTCTTTGACTATCTCCTTTAATACTTCACGAGGATGGACTATGCTTTCCGTTAGACTCCCTACTGAAATATCAATATCTTTGATAATTTTATTTTTTACATCTAACAAAATTGCTTTAAATTTTTCCTTTTTTAAATCTCTCATGCACGGTCCATAATAATGCACTAAATCAGCAGCATTATGGATTTTCTTTTTAGGCAAATTGGTCTCTCTTAAAAGCCTTTTTCCTATCTCCAAAGCTGCCTTTATTTGAGCAAATTTAGCCAGACCTATCCCTTTAAAAGATTTCACCTCAGTAAAACTCAAAGAATCCAACTTTCTTAAAGTTTTAGTTTCTGATAATAAATCTTTAGCCAATTCCACCGATGTCTTTCCCTGATAACCACTAACCAGTATTATTCCTAATAATTCCGCATCTGTCAAGTAATCTACACCATGTTTAACCAACCTCTCTCTCGGTCTTTCCTCGTCCGGCCAATCTTTCACCGTATAATTCTTCTCCATCTCTTACTCCTTCCCTAAAAGGGAAACAAAGGTGCCAGGCACCTTTGTTTCCCTTTTTATTCGCTTTAAGCGGTATTGTAATTTTTCTCTTAAAAAAATATTCTCTTCAATATTCAAGGCTTCTTCTACTACCGTCTCTGCTTTTTGATAATCCTTTAAATGATGTTCGTAATATTTAGCTAACTCTTCATAAGGATAATAGATAAATTCTCGGTTTCTTTTAATTATTTCTTTCCATATCTTTTCTGCTTCTTCCCATTCCCCCTGTCTCTTAAAAGCAAAAGAAGCTAATCTTAATATCTCCAAAACCTCTTCCTCTGCTAAATTATGTTTTAAAGCTTCAGTATAATAGTGGGTACTCTGCTTGTATTTCTTCTCTTCATCAAACATTTTACCTATACTGAAAATATCCATCCCGTATTCGGTATTATTTAGAGGGTCTTCTACCAGAAAACACATCCTGCTGACCAGGGCTACCAGAGAAAGAATATCTTGTAAATTATGTTCAAATACCTGTTTTAACGCTCGGGCATCTTTAGTTTTGAGATACCTGAAATAAATCTCAGGGACAAGATACCCCGGAACATCATCTTCTCTAATTACTCCCAGTATATCTCTTTCTACTGTAGATAGTGAACAATTCTCCAATCTTCTTTTCCACAAACGGCGGGCAGGATAAAGTAAATCAAAATGACCGGGGTTTTTTAAACTTAATTTCATCCCGGACATAATAAAGCGGCTCTGAATTAAGGGAACATCGAAAGTCTTACCATTATACGAAACTATTGCCTCAAAATTGGAAAGCAATTCATTTACTGCTGATAACAAAGCCCGCTCTTCATTATAATCCCGCATAAAATATTGCCGAACACAAAATTGGTCTCCTTCAAAATATCCTACTCCCACCAGAAAAATATAAGTCCCTGCTCCTCCTGCCAACCCGGTAGTTTCGGTATCTAAAAAGACGGTCTTATTAATATCTATGTCCTTTAACCTATTATCTCTGGCTAAGCTGGAAATAGTTTTGGCAGAAGATTGAAAAATTTGAAAAAGTTCAACCTCCCCACACCTATAATCCTGAGGAAAATAATTTTCCCGAACAAAACTATCCCCAAAAGGAGTGGAAATAAATTTTCCCGATAATACTTCTTCTATCTTTACTTCTTGATTTACAATATGTATGCTTTTCTCTTTTTGTGACTGATTGATTTTATTTATATTTTTTTTTAATTGGGTAATCTTTTCCAGTCGCTTCTTTATATCATCCATAATCAGCTCAAGGCCTCCTTTAAAATTAAAAGAGCACTCCCTTTCCCTTTTATGCCTACTTCGTCAATAGGTCCCACACAGGAGGGGCAGCCTTTTTCACATCCGCAGCCAAGGATTAATTCCTGAGCTGCCTGCAGTAAAGGCCGACGCAGTTCAAACATCTTCTCACTAAATCCTACTCCCCCGGGGTAATTATCGTAAATATAAATAGTCGGTCTTTCGGTAAAAGGAGAACGCACTTCCGAAACTGCTCTAATATCCTGAGGGTCACACATAACGTATAAAGGAACAACATTAATAAGAACGTTGGATAGGGCTAAAAGCCCGCTGCTTAAATTAAAAGATGTGTTTTCACTTCCCTGGAGCTCTAAAAGTGCAGTAATATTATTAGCCAAAGTAAGCCAATAAGCGGTAGTATGCATCTCTTCCGGAGGTAAAGATATTTCCCCGAAACCGATATTCTCGTGAGTATAAAATTTTATCTTTTTATAGCAGGTGGAAACGGTAGTAATGGCCACTTCTCCGTAAGCATGTTCCATATTTAAATCTTCAACTTTATTAAACACCTCTAAAACTTTAATGTTAGTCTCGTCCTGGGCATCAGTGTAATAATTCACTTTAACTTTTTCGGCATAGGCCTTCTGATTCTGATAATCCAACCTGTGAATAGCATATTGTTCGCCTTCATGAAGATAAATAGCCCCTTCATAAATAAGGGTAGGTACACTGGCCTTATCTACTTCCCCGATAACCTGTTCCTGCTGTTCGGTAGTATCGATAATTACAAAATTATCTACTGAAGCACTGCGTAGGCTTATCTCTTCAGTGGGATAGACTTCGCTCATCCAATACCATTTCTTTCCCACATAATGAAGCACACCTTCTTTCTCTAAATACTCCAAAACATCCCGAAGCTTTTTTGTTCCAAAATCTTCTCCTTCCTCGAATGGTAATTCAAAAGAAGCACACCTGATATGACTGACCAAAATACTCAAATTATCCGGGTCGATAACTGCACTCTCCGGTGATTCTCCAAAGAAATAATCAGGATGATTTATTACAAACTGGTCTAAAGGGTTACTGGAGGCAACTAAGATAGCTATCGAACTATTAGATCGGCGGCCTGCTCTTCCGGCCTGCTGCCAGGTACTGGAAATAGTTCCGGGGTATCCGGCCATAAAACAAGCATCAAGTTGGCCGATATCTATGCCCAGTTCCAGAGCATTGGTACTTACAACTCCTTTTATCTCCCCCTCTTTTAAACCATTTTCTATTTCACGCCTTAGATTAGGTAAATAACCTCCCCTATAACCCCTGACCATATCCCTGGACCTCCCCGTTTTAGCTAAAAAATCTTTTAAATAGCTGGTCAGGACTTCGGTAGTTAGGCGACTCCGGGCAAAAATTATGGTCTGAATATCATAATTTAAAAAATAGGCCACAAAACGGGCTACTTCTTTAATTAAACTCTTCCTGATTCCTAATTCTTTATTAATTACCGGGGGATTATAAAATAAAAAATGTTTCTCACCTTGCGGGGCGCCATTATTATCAACCAGAACAAATTCTTCTCCAACAATCTTCTGAGAAAGCTCCCGGGGATTAGCGATAGTTGCCGAACAACAGATAAATTGAGGGCTCGAACCATAAAATCGACAAATCCTCTTCAATCTTCTGATTACATTTGCCAGATGGCTCCCGAATACCCCCCGATAAATATGAATCTCATCGATTACTACGTATTTCAAATTTACGAAAAAATCCATCCATTTGGTATGATGGGGCAATATCCCTAAATGGAGCATATCCGGATTGGTTATCACAATATGTCCTTTCTTGCGGATAGCCTGCCGGGCAGAAGAAGGGGTATCTCCATCATAGGTATAAGTTTTAATTCCCTCATCCAGGGCGAACACTAATTGATACAATTCAGTTAATTGGTCTTGAGATAAAGCTTTAGTGGGAAACATATAAAGAGCCCGGCTATTTTCATCTTTTAAGATAGAATTCAATACCGGTAGATTATAACAAAGAGTTTTTCCTGAAGCAGTAGGTGTAACCACTACTACATTTTTCTTGTTTCTTATAAATCCTAAGGCAGAAGCCTGATGAGAATAAAGTTTACTAATGCCTTTCTCTTTCAAAACACTTACCAATTTATCTTCTATCCACTCCGGAAATTCCTCATAAATTCCAGATTTAGCCGGAATATGCCTCCAGTCAGTAAAGCGGGAACTGATCTTATTATATTTTTTTAATTCATTTAATATTCT
>CAZXYB010000027.1:0-5582 GCA_964644855.1 uncultured Atribacterota bacterium
GACACGCAATGACATTTAAATAGATTCCTGCTTTCGCAGGAATGACAGAAGAAACAGACGGGCTTGATGAATTGAACTCCTACATTTCCATTGACAGGCGAGACGCCTGTCCTACGGTTTTATCTTGTTTCTTATATCTTTTAACTGGCAAACTGGTAAACTGGTTAACCGGGTAACTGGATAACTAATATCCTAAACGCTATCCGCTGTACGCTCCATGCTAATATACGAGATACGAATAAAAAACTTGCAGAATCCTCTGCAATTTTATATTATAAATAATACAAATCTATTTTGCAAGTAAAAGCAAAGCAAAAAGTTTTCTTTTCAATGTATTTTTTTATATTATTTAGGAGAAGAATTATGAACGAAGAGATCTTTAAAAAAGAAATCCTTGATTTTGAAGATAAATATTTTTCTTCTTATGCTGCGAAAAATTGTGAAGCCAGAAGAGATCGCGAGATATCTTATCCTTTTAGAGGACCTTATTCAAGAGATCGAGATCACATATTGTACAGCGGTTCATTTCGCAGATACATAGGGAAGACTCAGGTTATATATTTTGCCGCAAGTTTTGACGAACAGTTGTCTAATCGGAGTATCCATACTTTGCAAGTTTCTCAAATAGCCCGAACCATAGGGAAGGCTTTAAAGTTAAACCTTGATCTTATTGAATCTATTGCCCTTGGACATGATTTAGGACATGCTCCTTTTGGACATGATGGAGAGGAAATTCTTCAAGATATTTGCCGCAAAAAGAAGATTGGTTTATTTTTTCATAATATTCATAGCCTTAGAGTAGTCGATAAACTTGCCGACGCTTGCAAGGGGATGAACTTAACCTTTCAAGTAAGAGATGGAATTCTCTCTCATGATGGTGAGATTAACGAGAAATATTTAAAACCGGATCGAGATAAAACCGAAGATGATTTAATAGATTATTGCCAGAAAAAATCCCAAGGGGAAAAGGCTCATACAGTACCAACAACTTTAGAAGGTTGTGTCGTTAGAATTTCAGATGCCATCTCCTATATAGGGCAGGATTTTGAAGATGCGATACGAATAGGTATTTTACAAAGAGGTGAATTACCGGAAGGAATTAAGGAAGAATTAGGGGAAAGTAATACAGTCATTATAAATTCCCTGGTAACTGATGTCATAATCAATTCCCATAATCGTGATGAGATAATTTATTCCCCTAATATTGCCCAGAGAGTTTTTGAATTGAAACAATTTAATGCAGAAAGAATATATAAAAATCCCAGACTTAAGGCAAAAAAAACGAAATTGAGAGCTGCCTTTAAATTTCTTTTTGAAAAATTTCTTAATGATGTTAAAAGAGGTAATGATGACTCCTTAGTTTTTAAAGAATGGATTTTTAATAGGGGTAAAAATAGGGGAGCAGTTTATGTAGGTGATAATTTACCTGAACAGGTAGTAATAGACTATATCGCTTCAATGACAGATAGGTACTTTAATAATGCTTATATAAAATATAAAAAACGAGAAGGAGTAGAGTAACATGTCTGGAAGAATTGAGGTTGTGCAAGGTGATATTACCCAACAACAGGTAGAGGCTATAGTTAACGCGGCTAATAATTCCCTTCTTGGCGGCGGGGGAGTAGATGGGGCTATTCATCGTGTAGCTGGTCCCGAACTTTTAGAGGAATGCCGTAAGTTAAAAGGATGCCCTACCGGACAGGCGAAGATAACTCAAGGTTATCGATTACCGGTTAAATGGGTAATTCATACTGTAGGTCCTGTCTGGAGAGGAGGAAATTATAAAGAAAATGAGTATCTTGCTCAATGTTATCAAAGCTGCTTTAATTTAGTAGAAAAATATCGGCTTAAAACAGTAGCTTTCCCTTCAATAAGCACCGGGGCATACAGGTTTCCTCTGGAGTGTGCTGTTAAAATTGCCGTTACCGAGACTGTAAATTTTTTAAAGAAAAATAATTTTGTAGAAAAAATTATATTTATATGCTTTAATAAGAGTGTATATAATTGTTATATTGCAGAATTAAAAAAGTATTGTTAGTGTAAACTTTTCACTATTCACTAGCGACTAATTTTATTGTAAAGGAATATTAGAAATCTTGCCAAAGAAAAAATACTACTATTATTCTCATCAGCATATCTCTTCTTATAAAAAAAGAAGAGCAAAAAAAATAAAAATAATTATTGGTGGACTATTTATTCTATTGTTAGCTACGGGAACAATTTATTTTAAGATTCTTCCACTGTTTTCCGCAAAACGAAGCAGTGCTACCCCTCCTGTTTCAGAAGAAATTTTAAAATCAGTAGCAGATGTTGCAGAGGAGGAAGAAAAGGGTCTTAATATGCTTGCACAAGAAATATCTCCGATGGTAAATATAGAAGAAGAAAAGGAAGAAGTAATTACCATTGATGGCAACCTACAGGCCGGAGATACTCTTTATGAATCTTTAATTAAAGAAGGAATTTCTGCAGCCGAGATACTTAGCTTACAAGAAAAAGTTAAATCAGTAGTAGATTTTAACTATCTTCCAGTCGGTAGTGAATATTCTTTAAAGTATAATCCGGAGGGAAAAGTAACAGAATTTATTTATAAGCCTAATCCCATTGATATCTACTGTATAGATATACCTGTTTCTAATTCAGAAGATTTAAAAGTAACTAAAGAAGAAGTTTCTACAGAAGTTGTTCGGCTTGAAGGGAAGATTAAATATTCTCTTTATGAATCTATGATGGAATGCGCAAATTCACCTCAATTAGCTCTGCAGTTAGCAGAGATATTTGCCTGGCAGATCGATTTTCTTACTGAATGTCGCGAAGGAGATACTTTTAATATTTTGGTAGAAAAACAGTATAGAGGAGATTTTTATCGTTGGGGGGAGGTACTTGCTGCTCAATATAAAGGAGAACTTCTAAGTAAGCATACTGCTATTTTATTTAAAGACCCTTCCGGCCATACAGACTATTATACCGAAGAAGGAGATTCATTAAGAAAAGCTTTCCTACGAGCTCCCTTACATTATAAGTATATAAGTTCTTATTTTTCCAAAAACCGCTTGCACCCGATCTTAAGAATTTGGCGTCCCCATTTAGCTATTGATTATGCTGCCCCAACAGGAACACCGGTTTCAACTATTGGAGACGGTACAGTTATTTTTGCTGGTTGGAACGGTGGTTACGGGAATTATATTAAAGTTCGCCATCCCAATAATTATGTGAGTGGTTACGGTCATCTTTCCCGCTTCGCCAAAGGTTTAAAGAAAGGTCAGAAAGTGAAACAAGGTGAGATAATAGGTTATGTGGGGGCTACTGGTCTGGCTACGGGTCCACATTTAGATTTTTCCATCAGTGAAAACGGAGAGAGGGTAGATTTTTTAAAGCTTGAACTGCCAGCAGCCTCTTCAGTTGATCATCAGTATCTTACTCAATTTAACGAAGTGAAGGACAAACTACTTAGTGATTTAAAAAACGGTCTTCCCCCTCCATCATAAATCTTCCCTGGCCTTGTTGCCAGGGTCTGATTTCCATTGCTTTAAAATTACTATCGTTTGTTAGTTTACCAATAAGTTTTATCTTTAAAGCGGTTGCAGGAATTAATTTTCCTTTCCAGATAGCTTTACCAGCCTCGATTTTCCAACGATTATTTTCTAAATCTCTAAGAATAAAACTGTTTTCGGGAAGTCCTATTTCTATGATTGTTCCTGCTAAAAGGCCTCTTTTAGGCTGCATCCATTGTTCTTCACAGGAATAAACTAATTTGTTGTAATAGGGAATTTTTTCCGAAAAGACATTTTCTAATCTTTCACTAAAGCCATTAAAATAAATGCCGGTTCCTAAAGCAATGCTAATTACCAAACTGATTAAGAGGATTGATATAAATTTAAATCGATAACCTCTTTTGGTGTGAATAAAATTATAGTAAGCCACTCCAGTAAAGAGGATTAGAAATATTAACCAGAGGTAGGGCAAACTTATAAACACAGTTTTTAAAAAACTATCTCCCATATAGTGGTAGATATCCCAATCAAGCTGTTTGATGATAAATAGAACCATACTAAAGGCGAAACTACCCAGGATTATCGAAATTCCGAATATTGACCAGATAAAATAATTTTTGGTTATAAAATACCAGCGGGGTTTTGGTTTAATATTGTTATCTTTTATTTTTTTAATAACTTCATTGCTTATATTTTTCATAATTTTTAGAGTTTAATATCCTCCTTTTCTAATTTCTGTTTAAGAGATTTTTTAGCCCGGTTTATCAGAGTAGCTATAGTGCCCATCGGTTTATGCAAAATATCGCTTATCTCCTGATAATCTTTTCCTTCCTCAAACTTTAAAATTAATACATCTTTGTATTTTAAAGGCAATTGATTAATTATTTTTAAAATATGTTTATAAGTTAATTTCTTAAGGCTTGCATCTTCTACGTCTAAAGTAGATCTCAATATATTATCTAAATCTTTATCTTCCCAGGAAATTGTTTGGGGGCGTACTTTTTTCTTTCTAAAAACACTAATAGTAGTATTGTGAGCAATGCTGTATATCCAGTTAGAAAATTTAAAATTTAAATCATAATCATTTAAGTTTTGGTAAGCTTTGACAAATACTTCCTGTAAAATATCTTCTGCATCTTCCCTGCTTATATTAGATATTTTTAAAATATAATTAAGGAGTTTGGCTTCATAACGTTTCATCAGACACAGATAGTAGTCCTGATTTTTCAAAGTCAGGACTACTATCTGTTCATCAGTTTTGTTAATACACTCTGAACTTATAACCATGGTTTTTAATTCTTTCTACTTTTTAAGACTTGCAAATAATGTTTTTCTTTTTCTTTTTAAATATTGACAGATAATATTTTAAATGCCAGAGAGCATGAAATATACCTAATAGAGTCATAACAATAGAAAATTCCACATGCCAGAATAAAAAGTTAAAATTAATGGCTCTAAACCAGTCATAATCTCTAATAAATACCAGAATCATTCCCGTTCCCGCTGAACCGATAAAACTGATTAGCAAGAAAGTGTTCCAAAATTTCTTTTCTTTACACGAACTTATCTCCAATTTTCGAGCCAGGAATTTACCACCAAAATATATTAACAGAGCAACAAAAAAGATTTCTAAAAAATTATAATCAGGTAGTGATTTCCTCTCAGGAGGCGGAGAGTTAGATACTATTGTTTCAGGAGAAGCTGCTTCGGCAACAAAAAATCCCCCCGTAACTTTCTCGTCAATTTCTTCAGAATATTTACTATTATCTATATCGCTTACGTTCTCTTTTTCATTTTCTTCATTTAAAAATATGTTTGTATCACGGTCTTCAGGCGCCGGTTGAGAAAGGTCGCAAATACCATCACCGTCAGTATCGATATACCTTTTGCATTCTCCCGGATAAGGGTCATCTTCTAAACCAAAGGGACAGTTGTCCCAGGCGTAGATAGATATTGAATTAAAAACTACTAAAATAAAGATTATTGTAAGCAGCGTAATATATTTTCTAAATCTTTTTATCATATTTTGTCTTTCATTTATAATTTATTATAATCTATTAAATAAAATATGGGAAATATTGTTTATCAAAA
>CAZXYB010000027.1:5682-9113 GCA_964644855.1 uncultured Atribacterota bacterium
TAGAATAATGATTTAAAGGAGGGATTAAAGATGAAAAAGAGATATTTAAAAATGTTTTTAATATTGACTTTAATTATATGTGGATTATTATCAGTATTCAGCTTTATCTTTGCAGCTGGTCAAGGGGAAACTGTCTGGGGAACTTTTTCTCAAGAAGCATCTGATTACCTGAAAATGGCTGTAAGCAAAATGGAAGAGGCAATTAATACTTATCAGGGAGCCAATTACCCCAATAAAGAATTGTGGGTTGAAGCGATCGATTATGCTGAAAAAGCAATTCAAGCAGACCCCGATTTTATAGAAGCTCATTACTATCTTGCCCAGATTTATCAATATACCAACTGGTATTATCGGGAAGCGAGAGAATGGGGGAAATATATTGAACTTATTCAAAAAAGGGAAGTAATTTCTCAGGAAGCTGAACAGAAATTAGCTTTTGCCTATTATCGGTTGGGATATGCGGCTTATCAAAGAGAAGATTATGACGGTTGTATCATGTATTTACAAAAAGCGGTTGAGATTGACCCAAAAATGATCGAAACTTACTATTGGTTAGGCCGAGTATTTTATGAAGAAGGCAGATTGAATGATTCTCTTTCTTCATGGCAAAAAGTGTTGGAGCTTGATTCCCATTATCCCCGGGCTCAATATTTTTATGCTAAAGTAGAAAATTCTATAAAATACGGGAAAGAAACATATTCTCATTATGAAGCCGGGTATAATCTTTACGAACAGAGGTTATTTGAAGAGGCTATATACCAATACCGTCAGGCAGTTAGGTCCAATCCTAATTTTTCTTTAGCTTATTATTGGCTGGGCAGAATTTATTTTGAGCGGGGAAATTATCAGGAAGCTGCGAGCAATTGGAAAGAAGTTTTGCGCTTGGAACCAGAAAACACGAAGGCAGAATATTGGTTGAAGCAGGCGGAAAAACAATTAAAATAGTCGTTAGTGAATAGTGAATAGTATATAGCGAAAGAAATAGAAGTCAGGAACCTAATTCGCATCTCGTATAGATGGTTAACCGGTAAACTGGCAAACTAATTTAATCGGTGAATTGACTAATTGGAGAATTGGAGAATTGGTTAATTACTCTATTTTGCTATTCCCATTATTTAAGATATAATAATCATAGGATTATTCAATTTACGAAAGTTAAATTTTGTGACATAATTACTTTCTTAAATTGAAATTATCGAAATAGAATAAAATAATATATTAATTTTAAATTATGGAGAAAACAAAATGAGAATTGCTTTTTTTACTAATTGCTATAAACCGCTGGTTAATGGAGTTGTTACCAGTATATCTTCATTAAAAGAAGCTTACGAAAGAAAAGGGCATGAGGTTTATGTCTTTGCTCCCAGGGTAGAAGATTATATTGATCAAGAAAAAAATGTATTCAGATACAGGTCTGTAAACTTAACTAGTAAAGTGAAATATCCTCTTCCTATACCTTTATCTTTTCGGGTAAAAAAGGTGATAACCGAATTTAATCCGGATATCGTCCATACTCATCATCCTTTTTTGCTAAGCTCTGTAGCTATAATGTATGGTAAAAAATTAGGTATTCCCAAAATATTGACTATTCACACTCAATACGAACAATACGCTTATTATGTTTCCCCTGTACCAGAAAGAGTAACTCACGAAGCAATAAAGATGATAATTTCCAATTTAGCTTATAAGACTGATTGTATAACTACTCCGTCTGAATCAATGAAAAAAATTATAGAAAATTACGGAATTAAAAATAGAATTGAAGTTATTCCCAATGCAATACATTTGATTTCTTTCAAAGAAGATGATGAATTAAAGAGAAAAGAAATTAAAATAAAATATAATCTAAAAGAAGATGATAAAATAATTCTCTTTGTGGGCAGGGTAGCTTCGGAAAAGAGCATAGATAAGATTATAAAAGCATTAGCAATAATTAAAAAGAGAAACAGCGGTAAAGAAAAATTGTTAATAGTAGGCGATGGTCCGGCTATGGATGAACTAAAACAGCTTACCAGAAGCTTGAAAGTAGAAGAAGATGTAATATTTACAGGCACGGTAAGTTATGAAGAAATTCAGCATTATTATAAGATGGCTTATGTATTTACTATTGCTTCTACAACAGAAACTTTTGGAATAGTAACTATAGAAGCCTTAGCTTCCGGAGTTCCCGTCTTGGCGGTTAAAGCTCCAGGAGCAGTAGATATACTGACAGATGGACTGGATGGGCTGTTAGTTGATGATGATGTTGAAAAATTTGCTAATGCATTAGAAAAAATTATTAGAGAGCCAAAATTAAGGAAAAAGCTCTCTCGGGGAGCATTAAAAACTTCTGTAAAATATAGTATTGATACAATTTCTGAAAGAATGCTAAATCTCTATCGGGAAGCAATAAAGGTGAAAAATTCTGAAATAAAAGAGAAGAGAAATTTTATAAAAGATATTCTGGCTATAGATTACGAGGGGAAAATAAAAAATGAAAAATAGAACTATAAAGTATAATCTTTTAGTATTGTTATTATTTTTAGTTTTGACTTGTATAGTGCAAGCAGCCCCTACAACGATGACGCCATCAGAAATAATCAGCGAATCTATCGAAGTATTAAAGGAGATGTCAGTATCAGAGGATAGCGGGGCATTTGGAGCGCTTTTGAAAAAAGCAGAAGGCATAGTTATCTTTCCTTCGATAATTAAAATAGGATGGGGAATTGGCGGACAGTACGGAAAGGGTATAATTTTTAGAAAAGATAGCAGGGTGGGGATATGGTATGGACCCGCCTTTGTAAAGATTAAAAGTTTAAGTGTAGGCCCTCAGATAGGTATTCAATCAATCGCCCTGGTTTTAGTTATTTCTAATGAACGAGGGATGGAAGGATTTATGGAAGATAATTTTACTCTGGGCGGCACCGTCAGCATCGCCGCAGGTCCATTAGGAAGGTCTCTTTCAGCAGATACAGATTATAAGTTTAAGGCCTCAATATATTCTTATTCTATAAGTAAGGGGGCCTATATCGGGGCTTCTTTTCAGGGCTCAGCTATCGAAGAGGACAGCAAGGCAAATGAATCATTTTATGGTAAGAACGTATCTAATCGAACTATATTAGGGGGTAAGATTACCGTAAATCCGGCAGTGCTGAAGTTATTACTCCTGATAAAAAAAGTTAGCAAATAAGACTTCAATGTATGGGTAGGGGTTTAATTCATTGAACCCACAAAGCATATTTTAACGTTACATAAATAAAAAGAATCATAAAGATTGGATTTACCATCTATGTCATTCCCGCACCATCTATGTCATTCCCGCGAAAGCGGGAATCCATTGTTGTAGGGGCGTATTGCATACGCCCTTGCCTTATGATTCCACATTAAATAGGGGATGACAAATATAATATTAGAAGTATAAAAAAAATAATTAATAAATATAATTTAAAAAA
>CAZXYB010000028.1:0-7442 GCA_964644855.1 uncultured Atribacterota bacterium
TGTTTAAGTAGTCTTCGCGTTTTAAAAAATCTTTTTCTAATGCCCTTATTTTGGTATTTACAGCTGCATATATAATTACTTTATCCATGGGTTTCTTTCTTGATATTAAAAATTTGCTTTAAGATTTCGTCAGTAATATTTTTTTGGGATTTTTCGAATTTTTTCTCCATATTCTCAAGAATTGCTTTTGTATCCATTTTTAGCTTACTCACTTCTTGTTGTCCTTCTTGTAGTATCTTTTTTGTAATCTTCTTGGTTTCATCTTCTATTTGGTACGCATAATCCTTGAGCATTTTTTGTTCTTCTTCTTTATACTGGTTCTCCAGGTCTAACAGCTGTTTTTTTCTTCTTTCATTCATCTCAGCTGCCTTAGTATCAAGTTCTATGAGTCTTTCTATTATAGGTTGGTTTTCCAAAATACCATCTCCTTTAAGGTTTCAAAATTCCCTAAAAAGGGCTTAAACCTGCTCGCAAGGAATAAGCTTATTTAAAAATATTACCTTGAACTAATGACTAAACCTTAATTTACTACTGTTATGTTACAAAGTCAAATTAAAATTCAAAACAATAAATTACAAATTTATTTGGTATTCTTTAATTTTGTTCTGCAGGCTTCTGCGGCTTATACCTAAAATCTCTGCTGTTTTAGTGCGATTACTTTTATTTTTAATTAGATATTTTATAATTAACTCTTTTTCTGCTTCTTTCAAAGTCCCCCTTTTTTCAATAAATGTTTCCTTGTTTATAAAATTAAAATATCTTTCATCGATTATTTCGCCTTTTGCCATAATCATACTTCGCTCAATAATATTTTCCAACTCTCTTATATTGCCAGGATAATTGTAATCCAGCAATAATTCCATAGCTTTTACTGAATTTTTTTTAACTTTCTTATTTAATATTTTATTATATTTACTAATGAAATGCTCCACAATCAAAGGTATGTCCTCTTTTCTTTCCCTTAAAGGAGGAACATCTACATTAAAAACATTTAGCCTAAAAAATAAATCTTCTCTAAACCTTCTTTCTTCTACTTCTTTTTTTAAATCTTTGTTGGTAGCAGATAATATTCGTACATCAACTTTAATTGTCCTTGAACTTCCTACCCTTTCAAACTCCCTTTCCTGTAAAATTCTAAGTAGTTTTGTTTGGATAGTAAGGTCCATTTCTCCTATTTCATCTAAAAAAATAGTTCCTCCATTTGCCATTTCGAAACGACCTATCCTCCTGGCAATAGCTCCGGTAAAAGAACCTTTTTCATGTCCAAAGAGTTCACTCTCCAGGAGATTAGGAGAAAAGGCAACACAATTTACGACTACAAACGGGCTATTCTTACGCAGACTGTTTTTGTGTATTGCTCGGGCTATCAATTCTTTACCGGTACCATTTTCGCCGGTAATGAGTACAGTAGCAGTAGTGGGAGATACGTTTTTCACCATTTCTAAAACTTTATTTATAGAACTACTCTTTCCGATAATTTCATCAAAATTGAATCTCTTCTCTTCTTCCTCTCGATAGTAGATGTTTTCCACTTCTAATTTATATTGCTTAATTGCTCTTTTAATTATAATTTTTAGTTCTTCAATATCGAAAGGTTTTATCAGGTAATCCAAAGCCCCTAATTTCATTGCTTCCACAGCTTCGGGAATACTGCCATAAGCAGACATCATAATAACCGGTAGATTTAAATCATTTTCTCTTATCTTTTTTAAGGTTTCTATACCATTTAGGCCGGGCATTTTAAGATCTAATAATACCAAACTGTAATTTTCTTCCTGCAATCTCTTTAGAGCCTCTAAGCCATTATTAGCTTCTTTAACTATAAATCCCTCCGGAGATAATACTCGGGTTAACATTTTTCTTATATTTTGTTCATCATCAATTACTAATATTTTTCGCAAAATTACTTCCCTCCTTTTTGAGGTAGAAAAATAACAAATTTTGTTCCTTTGCCCTCTTTAGATTCAACTTTAATTTCCCCTTGATGAGTTTCGATTAATTTATATACTATAGAAAGGCCTAACCCAGAACCTTGATCTTTGGTAGAAAAGAAAGGATCAAATATTTGATTAAAATCTTTTTCAGTAATTCCAATCCCGCTATCTTTAATAATTAATTTTACAGCTGATTCTCCCCCTAAAAGAGCTTTTTCGGTTTTAATTTTGACTTCTCCTTCCTTGGGGATAGCCTGAATGGCATTAATAATCACATTCATTAAAATCTGCCTTACCTGATCTTCATCAGCTTGAATTTGAGAAATATCCGGGGAAAGTTCCAGACTAAATTTAATCTGCTTATCCTTTATTTCTAATTTAAGCAATTCAGCAATCTTTCTTATTAAATCATTTAAGGAAAAACGGGTTAAATTTGGCTTTTTTAATTTGGCGAAATCTAAAACCTGAACTACTAATTTATTTAATCTATCTACTTCTTGAATAATGGTATTTAAGTCTTCTTTTCTTTCATCGGTCTTGGAGAATGAATTATAAACAAATTGAGCTAATCCTCTGATTGAACTTAAAGGATTCCTGATTTCATGGGCAATTCCGGAAGATAATTTACCTAAGGCAGCTAATCTTTTATGACGTGCTATCTCTTCATTTAAGTCCTTGATTTCGGTCACATCTCTTATCGCCGCTACCACGCCGGTTATCCCTCCGGATTCATCTGTCAAAAACGAGGAGTTTAGATCTAATATTTTTTTCTTTAGTCCTTTTTCTTCTAAAATTATTTCCTGAGAAATATTTTTCTTCTCTAAAAGAGACTTTTTGAAGATAGATTCCCCCAAAATATTTAAATTCAAAACTTCCTGACAATCCTTGTTTAATACTTCTTCCTTCTTTTTATTAAAAATTTCTTCACTCTTACGATTAAAAGTCTTAATCTTGCCCTTATTATCTACCGAGATTACCGCATTATCCATAGTCTCTAATAATTTTGAAGTATACACTTTCATTTCATTCAAGGTCTTTTTTACAATATAGGTCTCCTGTAATTTAAAAATTACATAAATCCCAAATAACACAAGGGCCATTATAATGCTGTAATTTAAAATTATTCTTCTTCTGATCTGGCTCAAGCGGCTATAATATCCTTCTAAGTTTACCCCCACTACTAAATAACTATTTCTGATAGGGAATATTTTCCAAATATCTAACTCTCTATTAATATCCAAATTGAATGATTTAATCACTTGAAGTATTCTATTGCCCTTTTTGTCTTCGCTATTTATAAAATTGATTTTGCCGGATATGGGGATTTTTATTACTTTTTGCCGTCTTTCTTCTTCGGTACTTATTAAAATTACTCCTTTATTGTTACAAATATCAATATAGCTTACTCCTCCCTTTTTTAAAAGCACTAAAATATCTTTTAAGGCATTCTCATTTAAGATAAATCGGGGGCCAAGAGTCTGGATAGAAAAGGCAATATTTAATCCTTCTGCGCGGGCTAATTCCCATAAATAATATCTTTCTCTTTGTACTTCTTTATAGGTTAAAGAACCTAATAATAAGACAAGAAGTACGATAATAATTAAAGCTAAAACAATATTTCTTTCTCGAAAAGGAGTAGATTTAGATAATTTTTGATTTTTCTCTTTTTTCAATTTTATAGTCCGTCTCACCCTTTAAATATTTCTAATATTCTACCATATTTTAAAATTTATTTTAAAAAGTTGGAAAACAGTATCGAGCCTGGTTAATAGAGTAATATAGCGTGCCGTGCTAAATTGAATAGATACAATTCATCGTGCTTGCAGGTTTGAAGTTGCCATGTTAACTAAGGTTACTGAAATGACAAAGCACTCTGTAAATCCTTGTAGGGGCGTATTACAATACGCCCCTACTTCCTCTGTAACTAATTTGTAATTTGCAACCCGTAACCTTTTTTAATTTTAACTGGAAAACTGGCTAACCGGGTAACTGGATAACTAATATCCTCTACGTATACGCTAATTTCTCAGTCAATCTTTTCCACTTTAATCGGAACATAGTAGGTATGACCGCTACGGAAAACTAATAACAGAAGTGTATCTCCTGGCTCTAATTTACTAATTACTTTTTCCCATTCATCAACAGTAGACGCCTCGACTCGGTTAGCTTCTAAAATTATATCTCCTGTTTGTAAGCCCATATCATCTGCTGAGCTCCCCGGAATCACTTCAGTTATTACTAATCCTTTCACTTGGGGCAGCCCTAATTCTTTAGCAATTTCGGCAGTAACCGTCTGAACTTTTAATCCTGTTTGCACGGAAAATACTTTTTCTTTAGAAAGCTCACTTCCTTCTTCATCCACAGTAGGCATTTCATCAAGTATTACTACAAAGGAAATTTCTTTACCATCTCGTACCACTTCTATATTTGCTTTTTTACCTATCTCGATACTTCTTATTTTGTCTTGAAGTTCTCCCGGAAAATCAACTTCTTCATCGTTAACCTTGGTAATTATATCCCCTCTTTTTATTCCAGATTTTTCCGCCGGGCTATTGTTAACCACATCTCCAACTAAAACCCCTTTAGCATCTTCTGACAAGCCAAACTGTTCAGCAATTTCCGGAGTAACTTCTTGGATATATACTCCTAACCATGATCTCCTTACTTTACCTAATTTAATAAGTTCATCTATATTTTTTTTAGGTATATTAATAGGTATAGCAAATCCGATACCTTGAGCATAAGCAATTATTGCGGTATTTATTCCTACGACTTCTCCTTTTGTATTAAGCAACGGACCTCCGCTATTTCCCGGATTGATGGCTGCATCGGTTTGTATAAAATTTCTATAAGTGTGCTCTTCTACAGGGATAGAACGACCTTCAGCACTAACTACACCCATAGTTACAGTTTGTTGAAGACCATAGGGATTTCCTATAGCAACTACAATTTCTCCTACTCTTAATTTATCCGAATCACCTAAAGTTACTATAGGTAAATCATCTGAATCTATTTTCACTATAGCTATATCTGAATCCAAATCTGAACCAATTAATTTTCCGGTAAATTCTCTTCCATCAGAAAGAGTAACTTTTATCTTTTCAGCTTTATGGATTACATGTTCATTAGTAAGAATATATCCTTCCTGGCTGATAATAAATCCAGAGCCAGTACCTTTTTGGGGAATTGTTCTTGAATAGTCCTTAAATTGTTCTCCGAAAAATTGACGAAATATTGGGTCTTGCGAAAAAAACGGAGAACCTTGCTTAACCATTCTTACTGTATCAATATTCACTACAGCCGGTCCAACTTTTTCTGCAATGTCTGCAATACTATTACTAAAAGATTCGAGAGCTAAATAAGGTTCAGTTTGTTCAGTTTCAGCGCTTATAGTACCTACCCAGCTTAAAGAAAGAAAAAAGACTAAAGCTATGGTAAGTATAAAGTTTCTATTTATTTTGATTAATCTCATTTTTGTCATTTTATATTTACTCCTCACTATAAATAATAATTTGTAGGGAGGAAGATTTATTTTCCTCCCTTTTTTAAATCTACTCTAATATTTACTAAATTTACCAACAATAACTATTCATCATTCTACCTGTGGCAAACTTTTCTAAGGTAAATATTTGGGAAGGAATGCCTAAGGGTAATTTTTCTTGCTGTTCAGGAGTTAATAAATCTTTAACTTCTAAATATTTTTCAATTTTTTTAACTTTTAATTCTATCTGTAGATCAGCAATTTCTTGTAGTTTTGCTCTAACTTTTACCAACTCAGTTTGCGGTTCTAGCAATAACGCTTTAACTTCTAATTCTCTAATCTGTATACTATTCCTAAGCTCAACGGTATCTTTTTGAAAATCTAACAAAGTTTTATTAATTTCAGTTTTTTGCTCTTCGGATAGATTTAGAGATTCAATAAATTCTCTCATCTTTACTGCAGGACTATCTTTTAATCTTCTTTCCATCATTTCTCTAAATGTACTACTTTTTTGCTGTTGTATTTTCTGTTTTACTATAGGTTTATTTTGTTGAGCATAAGAAGATTGAGCAAAGCCTAAAAATACTACGCTTATGGCAACTACTAAGGTTATTACCATCAACTTCGTTTTCATCTGTTTCACCTCCTTCTGGTTTTTTTTCATTCTAACCAATAATAGAAGCAATTACTGTGCCAACTTTTAATAATATTCTTATTTTTTTATTTTTATAAAATATTTATACTGAGAATTACGATAAACAAAGACTTTCTGGATTTTATTATCTAAACTATTTTATATTGTTTTGTAATATTTACCTGGTGAACACCAGTTATATTTATAAAAATGGTCAATTTTTCTCATTTTCCTATTAAAATAGTGTGCAATTTTTACGCAGTAATTTATTTTTAAGTACTTTTTAAATAAATATTGCTTTAAATTGATCTATCGGTCAAAATAAATACTCTTGCCAGTTACTGATAGGGGAATACCTATTACAAAATCTGCATCGATTATACCTATCTTTTTAGCAACTACTCCTGCACGATACATTATCCGATTATCTACATTCATTATTCCGGCAGTTTTGACCGCTGACCCAATAGCAATTCCCATATCTAAGAGTCTGAATGCACATTGAGGTCCATCAAATTCGCTACCCTTATGGGAAATTCGGTTAGTACATTGGTCATACCCGCAGGCGCCACAATTCAAGCCGAGAGACTGAGCATCTTTCAAGCCTATTAATAAAACAGCCAGAGAATTTTTGACACTATCCCCATCGCGATCGAAATCTTTCTTGCCTATTTCTTCACCATAACTGACCATCTCTTTAGCTAAACTGATTACATCTTCCCCGTAAATTACTTTAACCACTACAAAGTCTTTACCTGCAGATTTTGGTGCTGTGCGGGCAGCAACTCCCATTAAATTTGCGACATCCTTTATGGCTTCCTGGATATCAAATTCAGATAATTTTTGATTAGACATTTCTTTTACCTCCATATATTTCGTATCGAGTATCGAGTATTACGTATCGCGTTTATTTCCCCCCACCCTAACCCTCTCCCTCCAAGGGGAGAGGGAATAGAGATGAGGTAATTTTCTCATCAGGTAGGGGGCGGATTTATCCACCCCGAAACGGGTTTGATGAATCAAACCCCTACACCACTAAAACTAAAAATTTAAAGCGAAAAGCGAAAAACTATAATTATTATTTAAGGATTCAGAAATCAGCAGTCAGAAGTTAGAAGAACATATAACCAAAATATACTCTCATAACTTAAAACAATTCTGAATTCTGGATTCTGGCTCTTGGCTCCTGATTTTTATCTTTTATTTTCTTAACTAGATAACCAGACAACCAGATAACCAACTAACTATTTATAAGATACGAATTTATTCTGGCTTCTTTCTTTTCTCTTTTTCTTCACTATACGCTAAACGCTATACGCTAAGTAATTTTATTATACTACCCAATTATTTTGTAATCAATAACCTGAAAAGTAGACAGGCTCTTATTGGTAGT
>CAZXYB010000028.1:7542-9039 GCA_964644855.1 uncultured Atribacterota bacterium
GCTGCTGCCTGGCCATGATAATAAGGAGCCGCTAAAGGTTTAAGTAAATGTTTTAACTTACAGCCTTCTCTAAATTTGTTTTCCCCTATCTGCAAGATTTTTATACCCAAATAATCAGCAATTTTTCGAATTTCCTCCTTGTTTAACTCTAAAAGGGGAGCATAAAAACCATTGCATAGTTTTAAACCTCTCTTCCCCCAGGTATCACTCTGGTTTGAACCAGTCAACACCAATCTTCCTGATGCTTCTTTTTTTACTTTTCCCAACTTAGCTATCCTGGTACATTTATTGCAGGCCGGACCCTTCTTTAAAACTTGTTCTTGTTCTGTCTTTCCTTGGATAAATTTTGACTTTAAATTCAGAGCTTTACTAATACTATGAATATTCTTTATACCCTTACTGTAGCTATATTCTCCAAAACTAACCGTAACCGCTTCAACTTTTTCTCTCTCCAAGGCCTGGACGGCTAAAGCAGAAACTACCGTACTATCTAATCCACCTGAAAAAGCCACTACAATGTCTTCCCCCTGACAGATTTTTTCAATCTCTTCTAATATATTATTAATTTTTTCTTTTGTACTAATCATCATCCAATCCAACTATCTTTCTTCTAATTGTTTTTATTTTACCTATAAAAAAAGGCCAAGGCAAATTATAAATACTTTTACAATTCCTCGACCTTTTATATTTGTTAAAGTTATCTTTAATTAACAATCTATCAATTATATTTTTTCCATATATTCTTTAAAAGAAATAGTTTTATACCATCCTTCACCAATGTAATTTAATACTGGGATAAATTGCTCGCTAGTAACATATCCCGGCAAAGGAGCTACTCGGCTATGATTGCTTTCTAAAAACCAGGTAGTAGGATAACCAGTGACTTGATATACTGTGGCTAATTTTCCTTCAGCAATTTCTTGTCCATTTTCTTCTACTTTGTTTTGCGAGTTAGCATCTACTCTAATAGTTATAAATTTGTCTAAAAGTATCTTTTTTACCTCTTCATTTGAATAGACTTCTTTATCCAATTTTTTACACCAACTACAGCTATCGGTATAGAAATCAATTAAAATATATTTATTTTCTTTCTCTGCCTTTAATAAACCCTCATCATAAGATAACCAATTAAGATTTAAAGGTTTAGACTCTGTTATTGCTTCTTCTTCTTCTAAAGAATTCGTTTTAAAATATAGTTTTATACCTAATAATAAAATCACTACTATAAAAATTCCTAAAACTATTATTTTATTTTTTTTGTTGGAAAATATTTTCATCTTTCACCTCAAATTATTTTGCTTTACTTTTTTATTTTTATTACAGTTTTTAATCTAAAAAATAACTCACTATCTTTTGAAAACTATCAGTAAGCATTAATCCACCAATTAACATTAATAATGCTCCGCCTGCTATTTCTATGGTTTTAAAATGTTTTTTGATTTTATTGGAAAATGAATAAAATTTAGTAATAGCAACAGCTGTCAATAAAAAAGGAAT
>CAZXYB010000029.1:0-8859 GCA_964644855.1 uncultured Atribacterota bacterium
ATAAATTCTGACTCTACCTTTACTTCGACTATTTCCCTGGCAATATTACTGTAACAACCGTCAGAAGCATCTAATATCCCGGTAACTTTTGCGATTTTTAAGGGGTCAAAATGAATGCTCCCGGAATTATCTCCCACTACTATTTCTTTAGCTCTACACTTTTTTAATTCCTGAACAATGGCAAATATTACCCTTGGGTCAGTAGTCACCCCTCTCTCCGGAGGAAATGACCCTAATAGATTTGGCTTTACCAAGACTTTTTTATCTTTTACTTTATCTTTTACCCCAAATATCTCAAAAATATTTTTTATTATTTCAGATATTTCATTATTTTGTGTATCGCTGATTATTACTTTGAACATATTTCCTCTATCTTTAATTCGTATCTCGTTTAGATACAGTAATAAGTAATAAGTAATGAGATTATGTTTATAAATATGTAAAAACAGGTTACTTATTACGTGTTACTCATCACTCAATTTGCTGGTAAATTGGTCAACCAGGTAACTAGCTAACCAACTAACTAATTTTATTCGCTAAACGTTATATTGGTCCTAAGTTTTGAATTATGGTTTTTGTATCACGTTTTTAATTTCTTTATTCTGACTCCTGACTACTGGATACTGGATACCTGTTTTCTTATCCTCTTGCTAACGACTATTCACTATTCACTAACGACTAATTTATTTTAACCTTTTCTCCGAATTTAATTTCTTTCTTTGATCTTAATCTTTTAATATTCTCTTTATGGTTAAAAATACCTAAAACTAAGATTATCGCACTAAATCCGATATATTCATAAGGCTGCTTGAATAAAATTGTAAAAACAAAAATTGAAATCATAGCACAAATAGATGCTAAAGATGAATATTTTGAAATTACTAAAACAACCCCCCAGACTACTAATGCTAAAATTGATATTGTTGGATTGATAGCAAATACAACTCCAAAGGTAGTAGCTATCCCTTTACCACCCTTGAAACCAATAAACAAAGACCAATCATGTCCACATATTACTGCTATCCCTGCAATAGCTAATATTAATGAACTATCAATATTTAAATATTTTACTAAATAAATAGACAAAATACCCTTACCGACATCACCAATTATTACTAAAGAAGCTAACGAAGGCCCCAATATCCTAAAAGCGTTAGTTGCCCCTATATTTCCACTCCCCAATTCTCTTATATCTACTTTCTTAAATAATTTACCCACGATATAGCCAAAAGGTACAGAACCTAAAATATAACAGATTGTAATAATCAAAACAACCTTCATACTATTTCCTTTCTTCCTTTTTTCTTGCTAAATTAATAACTACAGGTGAGCCTTCAAACCCAAATGTTTCATAAAATTTATTTTCTAAATATCTCTGGTAGGAAGCATACATTAATTTAGGATTATTTACAAATAATAGAAATTTAGGGGGCTTTATCCCCATTTGTGTAACATATCTAATTTTTAAAGTATTTCCCCTTACATATTTAGGGGGATTTTTATAAATAATTTCTCTTATAAAAGTATTCAATGCCGGAGTAGGTATTTTTTTACTATACTGTAAGGCAACTTCTTTAATTTTTGAAATAATTTTATAAATATTATAACCTGTTATAGCAGAAGTCATTATCACGGGAGGATTTTTCATAAAAGACAATTCATATCTTATCTCATCAATAAATAATTCTTTATCTATACCACCTTTAATTAAATCAAATTTATTTAATATTACTATGCAGGCTTTTCTTTCACTTTGGATATAATTTGCCATTTTTTTATCTTGCATACTAACTCCCTGAGTAGCATCCATTATTAATAGCACTATATCTGAATTATGTACCGCTTCAAAAGTTCTTAATGTACTGTAATATTCGACATTTTCTTTCGCTTTCGCTTTGCCTCTCAAGCCGGCGGTATCGATAAATATTAATTTTAATAAATCATGTTTAAAAATTATTTCAATAGCATCTCTGGTTGTGCCGGGATGTTCGCTGACTATAATTCTATCTTCTCCTAAAATACGATTCAATAAACTTGATTTTCCTACATTAGGTTTTCCTATAATTGATATTTTTATAATGTCCTCTTCTTCTTCCGGTTCTGCCTCTACTTCTGGAATATAGGATACTATTCTATCTAATAAATCATCAACATTAAGCCCGTGTTCTGCTGAAATAATATAAGGGTCTCCTAATCCTAATTCGTAAAACTCATATAATTTTAATTCACTTCCCGTTACATCTCCCTTATTAGCCACCAGTATTCTCGGTTTATTTTTTTCTCTAATCGCTTTAGCTACCTTAAAATCATCCGGATTTATTCCTTCTTTAATATCTACCAATAATATGATTAAATCTGCTTCTTCAAGGGCTAATTCAGTCTGGACGGTTATTTTTTTTTGCATTTCTTCTTTTTTTACAAAATCCACACCTCCGGTATCTACCAGAATAAATTGCTTTCCTTTCCATTCACATTCTGCATATATTCTATCTCTGGTAATCCCGGGTTCGTTTTCCACAATGGCAGTTCTTTTCTTAATGATTCTATTAAATAGGGTTGATTTCCCTACATTTATCCTTCCGATAATAGCAACAACAGGTTTTCTCAAAACAATTACTCCTCATTTTTTAAAATACACAGTACATTTTTCGTTAGCTAGTTAGTTGGTTACCTGGTTAATTGGTTAAGAAAACAGAAACCAAACTCGTATCTCGTATAAAATACAGTAATAAGTAATAAGTAATGAGTAATAAGTAACAAGATTAAATTCCTTAAATCATAAAAATGGTTACTCATTACAGGTTACACATTACAGCTTTTGTTAGCTAGTTAGCTAGTTAGTTGGTTAATTGGTTAAGAAAATAATAAGAAAAAACTAGGAACCAGAATAAACACGTATAGAGTATAAAATACAGTAATAAGCAATAAGCTTAAATTTCAAAAATTATATAAAAACAAACACTTATCACACATTACACGTTTAATCTATTGTTGATTAGTTAGTTAACTGGTTTGTACTAATTTATAACTAACTAACCAGGTAACCAGTTAACCATATAACAATGCATATACGTTCTACGCTAGTTTTATTCACTAACGACTATTTTAAAAGATTCTTTATTTTCTTTATGGTCATTTCAGGATTTTCGCTTTTGGATATAATTTGACCAGCTACAATTATTTCTGCTCCGGCTTTAATCACCTGAGAAATATTATCTAAATTTATTCCGCCATCAACTTCTATACTTATCGATTTTTTTTGGCTATCTATCATTTTTCTCGCCTTTTCTATTTTACAAAACATCTCCGAGATAAATTTTTGCCCGCCGAAACCCGGATTAACGGTCATTAATAATAATATATCTATTTTACTAATTAAATATTCAATAACGCTTAGTGTGGTTGCCGGGTTTAGGGCAATACCTGATTTTACACCAGCCTCATTAATGGTTTGGATAAGTTTGTCAAGGTGTTTAGATGTTTCGCAATGTACGACTATAATATCTCCACCCGCATCAATAAATGGCTTAATATGATTCTCTGGTTTTTCTACCATCAGATGAACTTCCAAAGGAAGAGAGGTTATCCTTTTAATCGATTCTACTATCCTGGGACCAAAGGAAATACTCGGTACAAAATTTCCATCCATAATATCTAAATGAAGTAAGTCTGCCCCTCCGTTTTCTATTTTTCTCAATTCTCTTTCCAAATGGGCAAAATCTATATCCAGGATTGAGGGAGCTAATTTTATTGTCATAATTACAACACCACCTATTTATATAAGTATTTGCGCGCTTTAAAAAATATTTCCGTTTCTAATACAGCCATAATTTACGATCAAGACTTCTATATTGAATAGCTTCGGATAAGTGAGAAATCTCTATCTTCTCTGATAATTCTAAATCAGCTATGGTTCGTGCTACTTTTAATATCCTGTCATAAGCCCGAGTACTTAAATTTAATTTTTCCATAGCTTTATAAAGTAAATTTTTAGCATTGTCATCAATATTGCAATATTTTTTAATCTGTTTTTTGGTCATTTGAGCATTACAAAACATACTTTCCTTACCATATCTTTCTCTTTGTATTTTTCTTGCTTCTTCTACTCTTTCTCTTATAGTAAAAGAGTTTTCCACAGAATCTTTCTCCATAACTTCTCGACAATTTACCCTGGGGACTTCAATGTGGATGTCAATTCGATCTAATAGCGGCCCCGATATCTTTGAACGATATTTAACGATTTGAGATGAACTACAGGTGCAAACTTTAACCGGATCACCGTAAAAACCACAAGGGCAGGGATTTAAGGCCGCTATCAGCATAAAAGAAGAAGTATAACTAACAGAACTCAGAGATCGTGAAATAGTGACTATTCCATCTTCTAATGGCTGACGTAGAGATTCCAAAGCGCTTCGGGAAAACTCCGGCAATTCGTCTAAAAACAGTACACCATTATGGGCCAGACTAATTTCTCCCGGTTTGGGCATCCTGCCTCCTCCGATTAATCCAACATTACTTATTGTGTGATGGGGTGATCTAAATGGCCTCTCCGTAACTAAAGGAACATCCCTTGGAAGTAAATTGGCTATACTATACAATTTGGTAATTTCTATAGATTCTTCCAGTGTTAAAGAAGGAAGAATAGTTGGAATCCTACGCGCCAGCATGGTTTTCCCCGAGCCTGGTGGACCAATCATTATAACATTATGGCTTCCAGCTGCAGCTACCTCTAAGGCTCTTTTAGCATGTTCTTGCCCTTTAACCTCAGCAAAATCTATTTGACTATTTTTGCTTAGATTAAATATTTCCTCTAAATCTACTGATACCGGTTCAATGGATACTTTTTTATTCAAGAATTCGATTACTTCGTAAAGTGAATTAACAGGAAATACTTTTAATTCTTTAATAATCCCTGCTTCTTTAGCGTTTGCTTCAGGAACAAGTAATTTTATCTTATTAATATTTTTGGCCATCAGAGCGATAGGAAGCATACCATTTACCGGTTTTATGCTTCCATCTAAAGATAATTCACCCATAATCAAATATTCATTTGATAGGTCAGGCTTAACTTGCTTACTGGCAACCAAAATTGCCAGAGCAATAGAGAGGTCAAAAATGGGACCTTCTTTTTTGATATCCGCTGGAGCAAGATTTACCGTAATTCTTTGCATGGGAAATTCGAACTCAGAATTTTTTATGGCAGCTCTAACTCTTTCTCGAGATTCCTGAACAGCAGTATCGGGTAATCCTACGATATTAAACGAAGGCAACCCCGGATGAATATCAACTTCTATTTCTACCATAAAGGCTTCTACTCCGAATATAGCCGCACTATATAATTTGGATAACAAAAAAACACCTACCCTTTCTATGAATAGTATGGATACAGTAACAAGTAATGAGTAATAAGTAATGAACTTAAATTTCAGATATTATAAAAACAAGTACTTGTTACAGATTACTCATCACTATATTTTACTATATAACTCAATACTTAAGTAACAATCAAATTAAAAGTTTTGTTTACCATTGATATAAAAAGCATTCCTGATATGTTTTATTCTTTTTATTTCTTTATAGTTAGTGATACTGATCAATATTACATCAAAGCAACAATTATTTTTCCAAAGATTGTATTTGGCCAGATAGCATAAAGCATTTTTTATTATTTTTTGCTGTTTACTATAGTTTATTGCTTCTTCGGGGTATCCAAACTTATTGGAACTCCTGGTTTTTACTTCCACAAAGACAATATTACCTTTATACTCACTAATAATATCTATTTCTCCTAAAAAAGTACGGAAATTCCTTTCTTTTATCTTGTAACCTTTGGTTTTTAAATATTTGCAAGCTAAATCTTCACCGTATTTTCCTAGATTTATATTATCCATATTTAATAATCATCTATCTTTATAATATTAATTAGTCGTTAGTGAACAGTGAATAGTCGTTAGTATTAAATACAAGTTCTCAGCTGTCTAACAAAAAGTTAGTTAACACAATTAACCAGCCTGATATTAATTCTTTAACCGGATAACCGGATAACCGGTAAACTGGTTAACTGGCTAACTATTTTAACGAGATACGGATTTATTCTGACTTCTTCTTCCCTTAACTCTACGCTGTACGCTCTACGCTAATTCTAGTAGCTACACTATTACTCTTTTAAAGCTTTTTCTATGTATCTCTGATGGACCGTACTTAATTAGTGCCTTAAGATGTTCTTCTGTACCATAACCTTTGTTTTTTTTGAAAAGATATTGTGGGTATTTTTGGTCATACTTAACCATAATATTATCTCTATAGACTTTAGCAATTATAGAGGCTGCGGCAATCGATATGCTCTTATCTTCACCTTTAATCAATGGTATCTGTAAAATATTCAGGTTAGGAATTTTAAAGCCATCCACCAATAAATAATCAGGCATTTCTTTTAAATTTAAAATTGCTTTTTTCATTGCCAAAAAAGAAGCTTGGGCGATATTTATTCTATCAATAATTTTAGCTTCTACAATACCAATTCCCACATCTTTTGCACTATTTAAGATAGAATAACATAATTCTGTTCTTTTTTTTGCAGTTAACTTTTTAGAATCTTTAATATAGGGAATAAACAATCGGCAGGGTAAAATTACTGCGGCAGCAACTACCGGCCCGGACAACGAACCCCTGCCTACCTCATCTATCCCGGCTACTAAAGAGTAACCCCTAATCTTTAATCGATTTTCATAGTTATAGAGATTATAAATTCTTAATCTTTCTTTATATAATTTTTCTATTTTTCTCTGATAACTATAAATTATTTTTTTTGTTATTTTTACTTTTCTATCTTTTTCCTGACATACCATTTAACTATCTTTTTTCTTTAACTTTACTTCTCTTCCCTACCCTGTCTCTCAGGTAATATAGCTTTGCTCTTCTCGTTTTTCCTCTTTTCAAAACCACTACTTTTACAATATTCGGTGAATGTAGTTGAAATATTTTTTCTACCCCAACACCCTTGGATATTTTTCTTACTATAAATGTTTCCTTGGTTCCACCATGTTTTTTAGCTATAACTATTCCTTTAAAAACCTGTACTCGTTCCCTGGTGCCTTCAACAATTTTTTGATGTACTTCCACTGTATCTCCAGATACAAATTCGCTATTCTCTTTTTTAGATTGTTCCTCTTCTATTTGTTTAATATAATCTATCATAAAAATCATCCTTCCTAATTATTTTTTTTATTTTACGGTGCAGATCTATCTATCTTATCTCTATTTATTGCAGGCATGATGAATGCCTCTATGTCCCTTGTATAATTATTTATAATTTATAGAAAAGGCGCATGCAATACGCCCCTACTTTTTTCTCTCTTTCATTTTTTAATCGGCTAAGTAATTTTATATTAGTCATCAATAACTAATTTAATTATTTTGCCTTAATCTTTTTCAAGGTCTTTTTCTAACTCTTTGATTAAAGTTAACTCTTTTATAGATAATTTTTTTTTCGCAAAAATTTCAGGCCTTCTGATTAAAGTTCTTAATAGAGACTGTTTTCTTCTCCACTTTTCAATTTCTTTATGATTACCTGAAAGTAATACTTCCGGAACTTTAAAACCTTTAAATTCATCCGGTCTGGTATAATGAGGATAATCAAGATATTCGTTATAAAAAGAATCATTTACCATAGATTCTTCTTTTCCTAAAACTCCTGGAATCATTCTCGAAATTGCATCTACCATTAACATTGCCGGTAATTCCCCTCCGCTAACTACAAAGTTTCCGATTGACACTTCCTCTGCATCAAGAAGTTTAGGTATCCGTTCATCTATGCCCTCATACCGACCGCAAATTATTAATAATCTATTTTTTTTTGATAAATCCTTAGCCATCTCCTGGTTAAATATCTTCCCCTGAGCAGAAGTGATTATAATCTTTAAAGGTAATGAAGATTTGTTTTTTTTTACCATCTCTACGGCATCCCAAATTGGCTGAGGCTTTAAAACCATCCCAGGCCCTCCGCCATAAGAATAATCATCTACAGTCTTATGTTTATCCAAGGTAAAATTTCTAATGTCAATTAAATTTATTTTTATTAATCCTTTTTCTTGAGCCCTTTTTAATATGCTTTCGGAAAAAGGGCCTTTAAACATATCAGGGAAAATATTTAATATACTAATTTCTAAACAATTATTTGTCATATTAATCCATCTACCAAGTGTATGGTAATTCGTTTTTTTTCTAAATCAATGTCTTTTACAACATCAAGAATAGCCGGGATAAATAATTCCTCTTTATCCTTTCTTTTAACTACATATACATCATTGCTACCTGTGTTTATAACATTTTCTATTTTTCCCAGAAAAATATTATTTTCAGTATATACTTCAAGACCAATTATCTCAAATATAAAATAAGCATCTTTTGATAATTTTACAGCATTTTTTCTTTCAACTTCAAGAAAAGACCCCACTATCATCTTGGCTTCTTTAATATTTTCTATATCTTTTAATTTTAAAATAACCCTATCTTTTCTTACCCTTACTTTCTCTACATTTAATATTGCCTGGCTATTTTTATTTCTTAAAAAAACATTATCTAAATTTTTAAATCTGTCAATTAAATCGGTAAGGGGCATAACGTTAACTTCCCCTTTATTGCCCTGAGTAGAAACCACTTTACCAATCACAACAAATTCTTTTTTCAATTAAATCCACCCTTAATTTGTATCTCGTGAAAAATACAGTAACAAGTAATGAGTGATAAGATTAAATTTCCTAAATCATAAAAACAAGTATTTGTTACAGGTTACTTATCACAGATCACCCGTATAAATTGTTGATTATTTAATTAACTGTTTTGTATTAATTTATCAAC
>CAZXYB010000030.1:0-8749 GCA_964644855.1 uncultured Atribacterota bacterium
TATAAAGTGGGTATTATTGCCCAGCCAGATATAGAGAGTGAGGAGGATATCACCAGACTGGGAGAGCCTGCTCTTTTTTGGGGGGTTACTGCCGGTTCGGTAGATTCAATGGTGGCCAATTATACTGCTCTTAAAAAGAGGAGGAGGAAAGATGATTTCACTCCCGGAGGAAAAAATACTAAAAGGCCTGACCGGGCAACCATAGTCTATTCTAATCTGATAAGAAAATACTTTAAAAATACCAAACCGGTTATACTGGGAGGAATAGAAGCAAGCTTACGTCGAATAGCCCATTACGATTATTGGGATGATAAGATAAGAAGAGCGATTCTTTTTGATGCCAAGGCTGATATTTTGGTCTATGGTATGGGAGAAAAACCTGTTTTGAAGTTAGCCCATAATTTAAAGACCGGCAAGGGCTGGAATGATATTAGAGGGATATGCTATATCTCTCCTCATCCTAAAGAAAAATGTATAATACTTCCTTCTTATCAGGAGGTTAAAGGAGATAAGAAAAAATTTATCTCTATGTTCCATACTTTTTATTTAAACAATGACCCTCTAACTGCTAAGGGATTATGCCAGCAGCAGGATAGTAGATATTTAATTCAAAATCCGCCCAGCTATCCTCTTGCCCAAAAGGAACTGGATAGGATTCATGATTTGCCCTATGAGAGAGAAGTTCATCCTTTTTATAAAAAAGAAGGAGAAGTAAAAGCCCTGGAGACTATAAAATTTTCTATCACTACTCACCGTGGTTGTTATGGGGAGTGTAATTTTTGTTCCATCACCGTCCATCAGGGAAAGGTTATCCAGGGAAGAAGCGAAAAATCGATTTTAAGAGAAGTAAAATTATTAACCAAGCTGAAAGATTTTAAAGGATATATTTTAGATGTGGGTGGACCTACCGCCAATATGTACGGAATAGAATGTCAGAAAAAATTAAAGTCAGGAAGCTGTGTTGATAAGAGATGCCTGTATCCCCAGATTTGCCCGAATCTAAAAGTGAATCATAAAAGACAGATAGAAATTCTAAAGAAAATAAGGGAGATTAAAGGAGTAAAAAAGGTCTTTGTCGCCTCAGGGATACGCTATGACATGTTATTGGGTGACCAAAAATACGGAGAAAAATATTTACGCGAATTAGTTAAGTATCACATCTCCGGCCAGCTGAAAATTGCCCCTGAACATACGGAAAATAATGTACTGGAAAAAATGGGTAAACCTAACCGGGGATATCTAAAAAGATTTAGAGATAAATTTATTCAGATAAATAAAGAACAGAGGAAGAAACAATTTTTAACCTATTATTTAATCGCTGCTCATCCGGGATGTAGAGAAGGAGATATGTATAGATTAAAAGAATATACTTCCAAAGAACTAAAGATCAATCCGGAACAAGTTCAGATATTTACTCCCACTCCTTCAACCTATTCAACTTTAATGTATTACACCGAAAGGGATCCTTTTAGCGGAAAAGCAATTTATGTGGAGAAGAATTTAAAGAAGAAAGGAAGACAGAAAGAGATTATGGTAGGAAAGAAGAGTAAACTCCGATAAAATTTTTATTTTAAATCACCATATTAATAAAAGTGTGATATACTTTTATTTACTATTTAACCTTTAAATATGCTAATCCAATAGCATATTTTTTTTAAAAAGATAGCGAATTGAAAATAATAATAGTAATCAAATATTTTTAATAAAGGAAATAAAATATGAGCAAAGATAGTAGGCATGAAAGAGTATCCATCGATTTTCGCATTATAATGGCCATAGTCATAACTTTAGTTTTTTGGGCTTCTGCCTTTGCAGGTATAAGGGTGGGACTAAAAGCATACAGTCCTGGAAACTTAGTCTTTTTTCGTTTTTTAACCGCATCAATAGTTTTATTAGTTTATGCTATAATTACTCGCATGTCTTTACCGGGGAAAAAAGACTTGCCTGCAATATTTTTTCTTGGCTTTATAGGTATAACTGTTTATCATCTTGCCCTTACCTTTGGAGAATTGAAGGTAACTGCTGGTTCTGCCAGTCTTTTAATTGCTTCTGCTCCTATCTTTACTGCTATTCTGGCTATGTTTATTTTGAAAGAAAAGATTAAACCTTGGGGCTGGATAGGGATTATAATTAGTTTTTTGGGAGTGAGTTTAGTTGCTATCGGCGAAGGCGAAGGAGTTAGGTTTGAACCGGCAGCTTTTTTGATTTTATTAGCTGCCATCAGTACGAGTTTTTATTTTGTTTTGCAAAAACCTTATTTAAAGAAGTATTCTCCTTTAAAATTTGCTACATATGCAATTTGGAGCGGTACTTTTTTTCAAATATTTTTTTCACGAGGTTTATTTCAGAATATAAAAAATGCACCGATTGAGGCAACACTGGCCATTATCTATATGGGTATTTTTCCAGCTGCCCTGGCTTATATTACCTGGGCCTATGTTCTTTCCCGAATCCCAGCTTCTTTAGCAGGAAGCTATCTTTATTTGTCCCCGGTATTAGCCATATTAATTGCCTGGATATGGTTAGGAGAAATTCCTCTCTTTTTATCATTAGTGGGAGGGGCTCTTGCTCTGGCTGGGGTAATAATTGTGAATGTTTTAGGGAGATGAAGACTTTATTAGCGCAAAAATAATCTTCTAATTTTTGAATGAGTTAGTGTATACTATAGTGAGGTAATTAAATAGAAAGAGGAATGTTACTTTTTCTATCTTTTCTTCTTCAGGCGATACTCGATACTATATACTTGATACTTTTTGATTAAAAAAAGAAGGAAGATAGGAAGAGATTGTGGTAGAATAAAAATATAAAAATATAAAACAAGAAGGTGTGTTGTATATGTTTAAAAATATAGTAAAAGGGACAATATTATTTCTGGTAATATTTTTTATTTTTTCCGATGTATTATACGCGACAGAACCGAAAGAAATAAATCTCAGTCAAGCAATTAATTTAGCTTTAGAAAATAATTTAAATCTAAAGATAGCCAATTTAGATTTAGAAAATGCTCAAATAGATTATGAAAAAACTAAAGCTAATAATTTGCTCACTGAATCGCGCTATATAGAATTACAGGGAGATTTGGGTTTACTTCAGGCGAAGGATAATTATAACCAAACCAGGAATGAGGTAATTATTGATGTAGTGCAGAAATATCTTCAATTAAATCAGGATAAAAGAAATATTACCACCAGGAGCAAAGAAGCAGAATTAGAGAAAAATTTATTGGAGGAAATTAATGCCCAGGTTAAAGCCGGACATAAAGGAAGTTTAGATCTTCTTCAGCAGGAAAATAAATACCATAATGCGGTCTTTAATTTAGAGAAAGCCAATGATGACTATTATCAATCTTTTAGAGAATTTAAATTAGAATTAGGATTATCTAATCAAAGTGAAGAAGAATTTATTTTATCGGTAATGGATTTCCCTAAAGCGTGGGAAATAAGCGAAGAAGAAGCGTTAAAAAAAGCCATGGAAAATAGTTTTACTTTAGAATTAAGTAAACGTCAAATAGAATTAAACGAAGTCGACTTAGAAAGAGCTGAGGTAGCAGCTAGTCCGAAATTAGATTTACAAAAACTTAAGAACAATGTTGAATTAGCTAATTTAAACTACGATAAAACTCAAAAAGAATTAAATAATTCAATTAGTAAACAATTTTATACTTACAGGCAAGCTATTAATAGTTTAGATTTAAGTCAACAAAACTTAAATCAAGCTCAGGAAAATAATAGCATTTTAGTAGAGCAGGTGAACGCAGGACTTAAAACTAAAAGTGATCTTTTATCAGCAGAAATAACTTTATTGCAGGCCGAGTACGATTTAGAATCAACTATTCTGAACTATTACATGAGTAAGTTGAATTTACAACAATTAATGGGGCAGAAGATCGAAGAGGGAGAGATTGAATGAGCCGAATTAAAAAAAATAATTCATTTTTTTTCCTTACTTTACTAATAGTAATAAGTTTTATTTTTATAAGTTTGGATATAGATATTCAAGCCGAGGAGATTTCTTTAGAAGATGCCCTTAATTGGGGAATTGAAAATAATTTTTCAATTAAAGAAATAAAAGACAGTATCGAAACTATAGAAAGAAGCTTAGATTTAATTGATACTGAATACGGTTTTAAATCAAAGATAAGTGCTAATCCGATTATTGTCGGTGGTTCTGACAAGCTAATTGATGATAGTTCAAATGGTGATGATGAGGAAGACAGCAGCTCCGAAAGCAGCAGCAGTAGTAGTTCTGTAATCAGTATGAAAGCTACAAAGTTATTTTCAAACGGAATATTCCTTCAATCGGAAATTTCCTTAAAAGAGGAAGACTTGGTTGATCTGGAGAAACTTTCAGAAGGACCTAATAGCACTTTTAGTGTAAGAAAAAGCTTCTATCCTGTACTTCCCATCGAATCAGAACAGGAAAAATATTTAGCCTCGAATAACTTGCTTAAAGCTAGAGAAAATCTAACCTGGCAGCAGAAAATTAAAAAAATTGATTTTTTAGAATCTTATCTTAATTTTTTACGCCTGCAGGAAAAATTGTCTTTAGCAAAAAACAATTTTCAGTATGCTCAAGATGACTTAAACAAGATATTAAAAAAAATTGAGATTGGAGAAGCAGGTGAGAAGCAGGAAATAGAAGCAAAGATTGTTTTAAAAGAAGCAGAGATAAATTTTTTGCAAGCCCAAAACACTTTTCTTCAACAAAAGAACAATTGGTATTTGAATTTAAGTTTACCGGAAGAAACCGAAGTGCCCTTGGTGGAAGATTCACCTTTTTTAGAAGAAATTATAAAATGGGTTGGTTCTTTAGAATTAAATTTAAAAGAAGAAGAGGTAATGAAATTAGCGGTAGATAATTATTACAAAATTAAAAATAATCTTCTGGATCAAGACAGCGCTCAAAAAGAAGCAGAATGGAATTTGACTAAAAATAAACCACAAGTTGATTTATTTGGAGCTTATAGTAGCAAGGATAATACCTGGGGAATAGGAGTTGAATTAAATTACGATATCTTCGACGGAGGAAAACAGAAAATAGAAGACGAAGGATATCAAGTGAAATTAGAAAATTCAAGGGATGATTATTTGCAGATAGTCTCTGAATTAAAATTAGAATTATCTGACCTAATCAATCAATATGAAATAAACAATTTGAACCTGGAAGAAAAATTAATGTCCTGTGAAAAAGCTAAATTAGAAGAAGAATCTTATCAATTACAGCTTCAACAGGGCTTAATTAGTGATAGTGAATTTCAGTACAAGATTCTTGACTGGCAGGAATCAAAAATAGATCTTAAATCTGCCAAAGAAGGGATTTTAATAAATAAATTACGCATTGCTCATTTTTTAGGAATCAGAAAATAGCGGTTAAAATTAAGGAGTGAAAAAAATAATGAAGAAGAAATGGTTAATTGTAGGAGTAATTATTATTGTAGTAATTATTGCTCTTTTTGTCGGGAGCAGGTTTTTCAATAAAGTAGATGAGGAGGAATTAAGTGAAAAAAATGTTGATATCGACATTACTCCTCAGATGGTTACATCTATAGAGAGAGGAGATCTTAAAAAGACGGTTTCTACTAGTGGGTACCTGCAGGCAGCTGATGAAAAAGCTCTTACTTTTAGCCTGAACGGAGAAATTGAAGAAGTTTTAATCAGCGAGGGTAAGAGAGTTACAGAGGGAGAAGCACTGATCCGATTAGAGAAAAGTCAGCAAGAATATAATTATTTAAAAGCAAAAAATGCTTATGAATTATTTAAGACGAGTGGTTCAAAAAGTGAAATAAATGAACAAGAGCTAAATTTTCAAATCGCTAAGAAAAATTTAGAAGATACCACTCTTAAGGCCCCATTTTCCGGTTTGATTACTGATATTTCCGTTAAACCGGGTGATTACGTTAATTCAGGAAGTGAAGTAGCTTATATAATTGATGACAGCAGCTATGAAATAGAAGTTGCAGTTAATGAGATTGATAGTTTGGAAATAAAAGTAGGACAGGAAGTAATTATTATCATGGATGCCTTCCCGGGAAGAGAATTTTCAGGAAGAGTAAGAGAAATTCATAATTATACTCAAAATGTAAATGGAGTAGTTACTCTTCCGGTTACAGTGCAGTTAGATAAGGCAGATAAACAGTTTAAATCCGGTTTTTCCACTTTAGTGGAAATTATTGTTGGTAAAGCTGAAAACAAATTATTAGTTCCTATTAGCGCAATTCTTGACCGAAAAGGGCAGCAGATGGTGGTTAAAGTGGTGGATAATAAGCCAGTGTTCACTCCTGTAAAGGCGGGATTTAGCGATGGAGTTTATACTGCAATCGAAGAGGGGTTGGCAGAAGGTGAAGAGATAGTAATAAATGTTTACGAATTTGCTAACGTTGGCTCTAAGAATAATGATACGCAGGGTACCCCTGGGATGGGTGGATTTATGAGGCCTAAAAAATAGTAAAGATTAGGAAAATAATATATAAGGTAATATCTAAATGTTAGAGATAAAAAAAATAAAAAAAATATATCAGATGGGAAAAGTGAAAGTGGAAGCTTTAAGGGGAATTTCTTTTTATATTGATAAAGGAGAATTTGTAGCCATTATGGGTCCTTCCGGTTCAGGTAAATCTACTTTAATGCATATTATCGGCTGTCTTGATCAACCTACAGAGGGTAATTTTATAATCGGAGGAAAAGACGTAAGTAAACTAAATGACGATAGACTGGCCGAGATTCGCAATAAAAGGATTGGTTTTATTTTTCAGCAATTTAACCTCTTGTCTCGAACCAGCATTTTACATAATGTGGAAATTCCACTTATCTATGCAGGAGTAAAAGCAAAACAGAGAAGAGGATTGGCTAAACAAGCATTAGAAAACGTGGGCTTAGGTGACAGGGTAAAACATAAACCTAATGAGATATCAGGCGGAGAAAAACAAAGAGCTGCTATCGCCCGGGCATTAGTTAATAATCCCCTAATTATTTTAGCTGATGAACCAACCGGAAATTTGGATACTAAAACCGGAGAAGAGATTATGAAAATCTTTTATAAATTACATCAACAAGGAAATACTGTTATTATGGTAACTCATGAATTAGAGATTGCCAGACATGCCCGAAGGATTATTCATTTACGTGATGGTTTAATAGAAAAGGATGAAGTAAAGATATGATTTTTGAAATTATAAAATTGGCAATCGATAGTTTAAGAGCAAATAAACTGCGTACCCTTCTTTCTATGCTGGGAATAATTATCGGAGTTGGAGCAGTTATCGCTATTGTTTCTATCGGCTCGGGTGCCAGTAATCAGATAACTGCTCAAATATCTGATTTGGGTTCTAATGTTATAAATATCTTTCCTGGTACCAGTAGAGGATGGGGAGGCAAAGTTAGTAAAAGTTCAGCTGATGTATTCACTTTGGAATTAGCTGATTATATCGAGCAAGTAAGTCCCTCGGTAAAGAGAGTAGTACCCATTTCTCAAGGCTCAGGTTTATTGATAAAAGGGAATTTTAATATTCAAACTACTATTATCGGAACAGATGCTGATTATCATGAGGTAAATAATTATAATTTAGCTATGGGGCAATTTATAAATGAAGGTGACCTTGACACCAGCCGAAATATTATAGTATTAGGCTCAGGAATAGCTGAAGAACTATTTGGTAACAATAATTCCTTAGGAGAGAAAATTAAATTATCCTATCAGGGAAGAGATTATCTTTTTACGGTAATTGGGGTAATGGAAGAAAAAGGAAAAGGATTAGCTGGCGATCTTAATGAACAGGCTTATATACCTATTACCACTTTTATGAAAAAACTTTCTAATTCCCGATTTGTTTCCTATTATATAGCTCAGGCAAACTCCGGCGATGAAGCCTCGGCTGCCGTGGGAGAGATAGAATATTTTTTAATCAAATATCTGGATGATGAGGAAAAAGAAAAATTTAACCTGCTAAGTCAAGACCTAATTTTAGATACTATTAGTTCAGTTACCGCCTCTCTAAGTCTAATGTTGGGAGGAATTGCTGCTATATCCCTGCTGGTAGGGGGGATTGGAATTATGAACATAATGCTGGTATCGGTAACTGAGAGGACCAGAGAGATAGGAATTCGCAAAGCCTTGGGAGCTAAAAATAAAAATATAATGAGCCAGTTTCTTATTGAAGCCTTGAGTTTGAGTGGCATGGGAGGGCTGATTGGTATTGCGTTCGGTTGGTTAGGTGCTTATGCTATTGCGCAAGCCGGAAAGTGGCCTTTGGTAATTACTCCTATCTCTGTTTTGCTGGCTTTTGGTTTTGCTGTAATCATTGGCCTCTTCTTTGGTCTCTACCCCGCTATGAAAGCTGCCAAAATGGACCCTGTCGATGCCCTCCGATACGAATAAACGAAAAAATGCACCAGGGGACGGTTCTCTGTCAGGTTTTACTACTTTCGCTAAATTATAAAAAACCTGACAGAGAACCGTCCCCTGGTGCAGGTTCAAAAAAAATAAAAATATTTTAAATAAAAAAAAGGATTTTAAAGGTATTCTATCGAATACAAAAAACAATATAAAAAAAAGACCGTGGATTTTTTGTATCAAATTAAAAGCGATTAAGGGAGGTGGTTAAAATAAAAGTAAAAAAATTAATAGGTTTTACTTTATTGATTATTATGCTGTTTTCTTTAGCTACTTTTATTTCCTGTGCAGAGCGAAGCTTTAAAATAACTGATTATCAAGCTCAGGTGAAAATATTAGAAAATGGCGATATTCAGGTAAG
>CAZXYB010000031.1:0-8506 GCA_964644855.1 uncultured Atribacterota bacterium
TATTTGCCTTAGGCCTTGAGAATAAAATAGTCGGAGTAACAAATTACACCAATTACCCTGAAGAAGCAACAAAAATAGAAAAAATAGGGGAAATGTCACCTCTTAACTTAGAAAAAATTATTTCCTTAAAACCGGACCTTCTTTTAACTTATGCCGGATTTCAATTAAAGGAAATCCCACGCTTACGAGAATTGGGTTTTAATGTATTAGTTATTGAACCTTTAACCATTAAGGAAACTCTCAAAACTATAAAAATGGTAGCTACTGCTTGTGGAATACCTGAAAAAGGGAACACTTTAGTAGAAGATTTATCGCAAAGACTTAATAAAATTAAATCCGAAGTTTACAATATTTCTATTCCTAAACGTCCCAAAGTATTTATCGGAGGAACTTACGAAACTATCTACACTCCGGGAGAAGGAACTTTATTTAATGAATTAATTACTTTGTCCGGAGGGAAAAATATCGCTGCCAGTCTCCCCGGTTGGGTAAAAATAAGCCCGGAATTTGTAGCGGAAGCAGAACCGGAAATAATTATAATTCCCATTGGAGCAATGAACCTCGGGGAAGAATCAAAAATTAAAGAAAATATCTCTCAGCGTCCTGGTTGGTCTAATATCCCGGCAATCAAAACACAAAATATCTTTATAGTAAATGAAGATCTCTTTTACCGTGCAGGACCTCGATTAATAGATGGGCTTGAATTGTTATATGAAATTTTCCATAAATAAACCACCAAAAGTAATCGCCGGCTATACTAACTGGCGAAAAAAATTAATCTTGATGCTTCTTATGGGAAGCTTGGGCATCCTGGGAGTAAGTCTGGTTTGTCTTAACTTTGGGGTGGTCTCTATCCACCCCAAAGAAATTCTCTCTCTTGTATGGAATAGTTCATCAGGTAAAACTAACAGTTTAATTATCTGGCAGCTAAGGATTCCTCGAATTACTATGGCTATTCTTGCCGGAGCAGCTTTATCTACTGTTGGGGGAGCTTTCCAGGGAATTTTAAGAAACCCTCTAGCTGACCCCTATATCCTGGGAGTTTCAGCCGGAGCTGCCTTGGGAGCCTGTATTGGTATTGCTTTACAATATAGTACCGGATATTATTTAGCTTCTTATCTTCCTCTATTTGCCTTTACAGGTGCAATGTTTTCTCTTTATCTGGTATACATGTCCTCTAAAATTAGTTATACCTTAGCATCAACCGGACTACTCCTTGCCGGAGTAGCTATAAATTTTCTCTTTTCTGCTTTAATAACTGTACTTTTGGCTCTTTCTAAAAGAGAATTACACTCTATGATTTTCTGGCTTATGGGAGATTTATCCACTGCTAATTGGAACAAAATAACTATAATCACTATTCCGGTAATTGTTGGCTGTCTATTTTTGTTTTCATCCTCTTTAGACTTAAATGCCTTATCTTTGGGAGAAGAAGAAGCCCTTCATTTGGGAGTTAATACTGGAAAATTAAGAATACGCATCTTTATCATTGGTTCAATAATTATAGCCAGTGTAGTTTCCTTTACCGGTCTTATAGGATTTGTCGGGCTGGTAGTCCCTCACATTGCCCGTCTTTTAGTAGGTCCGGACCATCGAGTTATGCTTCCTACATCAGCACTTTTTGGGGCAATTTTCCTCATATTATGTGATACTTTTGCCCGAATTATCATTGCTCCCACAGAAATACCAATTGGAGCTGTAACTGCCATAGTAGGAGCCCCTTTATTTATTTATCTTTTACAAAGGAGAAATGTATAAAATGTCTTTTCCTGAGACTATTTTAAAAATAGAAGAAGTAAATTTCTCTTATAATGATTATCAAAAAACTCTATCAAATATAAACTTCTCTGTATCAAGGGGAGAATTATTGGGAATTATTGGCCCCAACGGCTCAGGGAAAACTACTCTTTTAAAAATTATTTCAGGAATACTAAAACCCGGCAAAGGCAATATATTTTTGCTGGGCGAAAACTTAAATAAATTTTCTATAAAAAAAATATCTAAATTTATATCAGTAGTCCCCCAAGATACCTGGATTAGTTTTAACTTTAAAGCAAAAGAAGTAGTCTTTATGGGGCGAATACCTTATATTTCCCGAATAAAAGGTGAGACTGTGGAAGATTATCGAATATCTCGAGAGGCAATGGTAAAAACCCAATCTCTACCTTTATCTGAAAAAAATATTCAAAAAATAAGTGGAGGAGAAAGACAAAGAGTTTTTATAGCCAAAGCTTTAACTCAAACTCCTCAACTCTTGCTTTTAGATGAATTTACTTCTCATTTAGATTTAAACTATAAGTACGAGATGTTGAATCTCTTAAAAAAAGCTCTCAAAGAAGAAGGATTAACGATTATTTCTGTTTTTCATGACTTAAACTTAGCCAGTATCGCTTCTCATCGCCTTCTCCTTTTAAACGAAGGGAAAATACAGAAAATAGGAACTCCTCAAGAAGTACTTAATGAAAAAAATTTGCAAAAGGCATATGGAGTAAAGCCAATACTAATAAACCACCCTGACCTCAAAGTTCCCCAGGTAATAATGTAAAACTATAAAACTAATTAAAAACATCAGTATTGAAACTGTACAAGACAACCAAATAGCTTTTAAAATATCTTTTGGGCTTATTTTTTTTAACTTTTCTCCTAAAATTGGTCGATATTCCTTTACTCCTTGATAAAAGTTAGCTCCTCCTAATTGAATACCTAAAGAACCGGCAAAACCTGCTTCCGGTATTCCAGCATTAGGACTGGGTGATTTCTTTCCATCTCGAAAAATTATTCTAAAAGCCATCAGATTCCTTTGTCTAACTAATAAACTTGCCACCGGAATCAAAAGAATACTAATACGGGCTGGAAGATAATTAACCAGGTCATCCAGCTTGGCAGAAAACCAACCAAAGTAAAGATACTTTTCATTTTTATATCCCACCATAGAATCAAGGGTATTAACTGCTTTATAAGCCATAGCCAGAGGAGCCCCCCCTAAAACAGCATAAAAAAGAGGAGAAATAATTCCATCTACGGTGCCTTCAGCTATTGATTCTATAGTAGCCCGCACAATTTCTTCTTCATCTAAATCCTTGGTATCTCTTCCTACTATCCGAGACACCTTCTCTCGCGCTAACTCTAAATTATTTTCTTTTAAAGCTCGATATATTGAGAATGCCTCTTCCCCTAAATTCTTAGTAGAAAGAGCAGTAAAAATAAAAAAAGAAGAAAAGACAAACTTTAGCCCCGGACTTATAATCCCGGCTATATAGATGAGAAAATAAATAATATAATAACTTAAACCAACAGTTATAACCGTCAGGAGAATTCCCTTAATTTTTTCTGTTCGTTGGTTTTGATTATTTTTCCGGAGTATTCTTTCTAAATATTCAATAACCTTCCCAATTATTCGCACAGGATGAGGAAGCCAATAGGGGTCACCGATAATTAAATCTAAAAAATAAGCAGTAATAATTTCACTCATCAACTAACCCTTCTCTATCCCTAAAATATGATAAATCTTATCCATATCTAAATTATCTTTAAGCAGGCAAGCCAATTTATCATACTCCCTATCTTTTTGTTCCCGATAAGATATTCTATCTTGATTAATACTGTTGGAAATCATTAATCCTTTTTTACTTCTTAAAAAGTTTATAAAAGCTCTCCGAAAATTATTATTATCAAATATTCCATGAATATAGGTTCCCCAAACCATTCCCTCTTTACTGACCACTCCATCATCAATATTAGTTGGAGAAGAACCTCTTTTAAAAATTTTAAATAATGGCTTTTCTTTTCCCAACAAAACAGTCTCTCCTGTATGTATCTCATAGCCTAATAATTCATCCTGGTCATCAAAAAAAGAATTAGGTAAAATACGGGCTCTTACCTGAAAAGTATTTTTTTCGGATTTGAGAGTAGTTACTCCGTTAATCAAACCTAATCCCTTAATTTTTTCTCTAGATGATTCAGTGTGTTCAGGATCGTAAATCTCTTTGCCCAACATTTGATAACCTCCGCAAATTCCAACAATTGCTGTTCCCTTCTTTACTCTATTTGAAATTTCTTCCTGATAACCAAATTTTTTTAAATAATAAAGGTCATTGAGAGTATTTTTACTCCCCGGTATAATCAATAAATCAGGGTTGCCTATTCTCTCCCCAATTTTTATATAACGTAGAGATATATCTTCCTCTCTTTCCAGAGGATCAAAATCAGTAAAATTAGAGATATGAGGAAGATATAGAACTTCAACATCAATCTTATTGGAATCAGGTAGACTATAATATTTATTTTCCTCTAAATTTACCGAATCCTCTTCTTCTATCCTGATATCTCTAAAATATGGGATTACTCCTAATATTGGTTTCTTAATCTTTTTCTCTAAATAATCTAATCCCGGTTGTAATATCTCTCTATCCCCCCGAAATTTATTAATTATAATACCTTTAATCCTTTCTCTTTCTTCCCTGGTTAGAAGTTCCAGAGTTCCTACTATCCAGGCAAATACACCACCTTTGTCAATATCACCAACCAAAAGAACCGGACAATCTGCAATTTGCGCCATCTTCATATTAACAATGTCATCTTCTCTTAAATTTATCTCTGCCGGACTACCTGCCCCCTCTATAACAATAACCTCGTAATTACGAGCCAACTCCAAGAAAGAGTCCTTTACAACTAAAACAAGCTTTGACTTATAATTTTTATACTCTTGAGCCAGCATATTGCCTACAGGTTTTCCTTGTACAATTATCTGAGACCCCACATCACTGGTAGGTTTCATTAAAATAGGATTCATATCTACAGTAGGTTCTATTCCACAAGCTTCGGCTTGTACCACTTGTGCCCTTCCCATCTCTCCGCCATCTTTAGTTACGAAAGAATTAAGGGCCATATTTTGTGCTTTAAAAGGGGCAACCTTAAAACCATCTTGGGAAAATATTCTACATAAAGCGGCAACCATTACGCTCTTGCCCACCGAAGAGCCAGTACCTTGAATCATTATTGCTTTAGCCATCATATTTTTTATTCCTTAAAATAATATTTAAAATTAGATTTAGCCATACAATTACAATATTTTTTAGTATTTTATTTTTTAGTTAAAATCATCTTCAATTCTTTTAGTAATTTAATATTTTCTTTATGCTTGCGAACTGCTATTCGAATAAACTTTCCCTTCTCCAATCCTCTAAAGTTACTACAATCGCGAATCAATATCCCTTTTTTAGCCAAGTGATCTATAAGCCCCTGCGAAAAAATATTCCCCAATAATTTTAAAAATATAAAATTAGCGGAGGGTTTGTAGACTTTTAACCCCTGAATTTTAGATAATTCATTATATAAAAATTGCTTTTCTTGAAGAATAAGCTGCTTGCTTTTATAGATAAATGCTTCATCCTGAAATAAGTCTTTGATTACAAGTTGTGCCAAGCAATTAACTGACCAGGGTATCTTTTGTTTCTCTAATTTTTTAATAAATTTAGAATCAGCTACAGTAAAACCAAGGCGTAATCCGGGAAGGCTATAAAATTTTGTTAAGGAACGAAGAATAATAAGATAATCATAATTTTTAACCTCTTTAATAAGACTTTCTTCTTCTTGTAAATCAATAAAAGCTTCATCTATTACCAAAAATATTTTTCTTCTCTGTATCTCTTTAACTAAAATTAGCAACTCTTGCCTGGGAAGGAAAGTACCAGTAGGATTATTGGGATTACATAAAAAAACTAAATCTATTCCCTTTAATTGGGAAATAATTTTATTTATCGAGAGGGAAAATTCTAATTCCTCTTCTGATTTGCAGAATTCAATAGGAACATTATTATTGCTTAAAGCTCTTTCATATTCACTAAAAGTAGGAACTGGAATTAACGCTTTTTTAGGTTTTAAGGTTTGAACAATTAGATATATTAATTCAGTAGAACCATTACCTAAAATAATATTACTATAATCTATTTTAAAATAACCTGATATCTCTTCCCTGGCTTCCCTACACTCTGGGTCTGGATAGTGGGATAGTTGATTAAGATTTTTAGTGACAGTTTCTTTAATCTTAGATGAAAAACCTAAAGGATTAATATTAGCGCTAAAATCAATAATCTTCTCTGAGGGAATACCATATTTTTCTATTGCTTTTTTGAGATTACCCCCGTGTTGATAGTTAAACAAATCTTCCTCCCCCACCAATTAATTTAGTTTCATAAAATATCAGGTTTTTATTATCTTTGTAAATCTTGATGATTTCTTTTTTTAAATCTTTAATTTCAGAATAATTTGGAGGGAGTAAAACCCCTAACACCACTCCACTATGTGCTATATTTACTCCTACTGCCCCCATCTTTTGGGATATTGAAATAATCTTTTCGAACTCTTTCTTAAAAACAATATTTTGATTACATAAAGCACTTAAAGTTGCTCCCTTTCCGATGAAGCTAATATTATTCTCTCTTATACCTCTTTTTACCAATTTTAAAGCTCGAGCAATATCTTTCTGGTTTTCCAAACGAAGTTTTACTAAATCTTTTCTTTGATTAAATTCTAAAGTATCAACACAACCGCCAGGATCAATTACCAAAATATCTAATAAAGGAGGCTGCCCTATCTGCTCTAAAATCCCTTTCTTTAAATAGTCAAAAGAAACAATCCCCTCATAAATTATCCCGTCAGTCGGTTCAATAGAAAGAGCTAATTTTGCCACTTCGCCTGCACTTATCTTCTTATCTAATAAAAAACCAACACCCAGGATAATTCCCACAATATCAGCACTACTGCTACCCATACCTTTTCCCGCGGGAATTTCTGAAGATATCTTTATCTTTAAACTAATATTTTTTTTATTAAAACCAAAATAATTTAAAGTTTTAATAAGAGCTTGTCGAGATTTTGGCGGTAAAGAAAAGTTATTTAATTCTTTACCATTATTACTTTCTAAACTAAGATAAATATAAGAAAAAAGATTTATCGGGCAAGTCACCTGGAAATTATTATTTTCGCTAATTCCCTGGACTAATTCTCCACAACTTCCAGGAATTTTTACAGTTACTTTTTTCATAATTATTGTTTTTAAATTGACCAACTTACTTCATTATAGTTATTTCCCAAAACGCCAAAAAATATTTTCGACAAATTTATTTACTTTTTAGGTTGCAACTATTATTATTGCAGATAATTTTATATTTATCTGATATATAAAATACAGAAAGTTAAAAGGATAAAAACTTCCATAATTTCATTTATCGCTCCTAATACATCTCCGCTTATACCACCTATTTTCTTTTGGCAATATTTTAATATTAATAAAACTATTCCCATTGCTATAATCAAAAGTGGCAGAAAATATAATTCGAATAATAAAATACCTATAACTGCCATAGTTAAACTTGCGAAAATAACCTCTCTCCAGCCAACATAATCCATAAATAATTTACCCATACTATTTTTCAAGCGAGCTGGCTTGCCTAAAAAAGCGGCTATCACCATACTCCAACGTCCTATAGTTGGAATAAAAAATAAAACAGAATCTTTTAAGAATAAAGGTATCTCTACCAGAAGAACAAACTTTAGTAATAAGAGAGAAATTAATGCCACCACCCCTTTGGCTCCGGTACAACTATCTTTCATAATGTTTAATACTTCTTCTTTATTGTGTCCCCCCAAAAATCCATCTACACTATCGGCAAAACCGTCTAAGTGCAGCCCTCCGCTTAGCCAGATCCAAACAATTAGAACTAAAGTGTCACCTATAAGCGGAGAAACAGGAAGATAATAAAAAATCCGCCTTAAAATTACCAACAACACACCTATTAACATCCCTACCAGTGGGAAGAAAGCCATAGAATTAGCAAAATTTTCTTCTAAATCCTCTTCTTCATCTTGATTGCTATTATTAGAAAAAGGAAATGAAGCTATCGGAAAAATGGTTAAAAAGCGTATAGCCAAAGATAAATCTCTTAAAATTTTCATTATTTTATCAGCCCTTTATCTTTAATGATATTCCTGAGACCATTATAAAAACCTCATCAGCTTTATCAGCAATTATACTATTTGCCTTGCCTAAGATATCTCGATAAACTCTTCCCAGAGGATTATCCGGAACTAAACCCATACCCACTTCGTTAGATACAATTATTACCTGAGCAGGTACTTTATAAGAACTTTCCGCTATTTTTTTTATTTCTAATAAAATATCTTCTTGCCATTGAGGGTCTTCTATTTTATCTTCTTCTCTTAATAACAAATTAGAGGTCAGCAAAGTCAAACAGTCTATAAGAATGATTTCTTTTTTAAAACCCAAATTATTAATCAATTCTTTAATTTTTATTGGTTCTTCATAAGTTTCCCAATTGGTCGGTCTTCTATCTTTATGTTTTTTTATTCGATATTTCATTTCTTCATCAAAGGGCTGACTCGTAGCGATATAGGCCACTTCTTTACTTGTTTTAACGGCTATCTTCTCAGCAAAATTACTCTTTCCGCTCCTTGCTCCCCCGGTGATAAAAATTAATTTCCCTCT
>CAZXYB010000032.1:0-8489 GCA_964644855.1 uncultured Atribacterota bacterium
TTACTCTGTCCTTTTACCTGAAAGATTCTTCCTAAGAAATTAAAAAATGGTTTTTTTAGTAAATTTTGTATAGGTTTTCCTAAAAATTAGGAATTGCCCCTTCGGTGCTTTTTTGTATAAAGCTCTCCAGAGTTCTGTCCGGTAACGGTTCTTTTGCCTGAAAGTTTCGATACTTTTGGTATCTTACCTCTTCGGCTCCTTTTCTATCTTTATGAAAGAAAAGGTCTCTCCTGTTACCTTCATACAGGTTACGATATTAAATTTATATCAATTTAAAAACTCAAGTGCTTATTTTATAGTTGCTTATAACAAAATTTGCCTATATTTATTATATACGACATAAGTTTCAAAAACCCTTCTTTTTGCTTGATTAACTATTTTTAATAAAAGCATATAAACTTTCTATATCTCAGTTATTTTTTCATACAATTCTGGTAGGTAATTTTGACGTAATCTAAATTTAGTTCCGTGATTATGTCCTGTCCTCGCATCAAAATCCACTAAAACATTATTTTCTTCTAGGGCTTTGACAAATTTGTCTATACTAAATTTTTGTAACATTAAAATTTTATTATAATAAAAATACTCTTCACCATCTTTTTTCTTAACTTGAGCTTGGACATAAAAACAATTGATCAACTTTGTGCCTGCTTTGTGAAATAGATCATCAAAACCCCAATAGGGCTGCGGATTTATTTCATCTAAACCAATTCTTTTATTTACTGATGCAATCCAATCTGAATGATGTTCTGCAACTTTATTTGAGTTAAAAGAAACTAACACTTTTCTTTCTCTCCTATTAATAACTATTTTAAAACCCCTATCACTTCCATTCTTACCACCAATAGTTTGTCGAAAACTCATTTCATTTTTAGGATAACGAGTCCCAGCTTCTTTGTGAGGCCAGCCATATTTTAGTAAAAATATTTGAGGTACAAATTTTAGGGCTCTTGGGGAAGGTTCCATATGAAATAAAGTTGTCAAAGATGAAGTATTTGCTCTTTGAGTTTTTAATTCCCATTCAGCAGCATTTGGAATTGGTAAATTATTTTCTTTAATCCCAAGTAAATCTTCTAAAGTATTTCCAATGCCTCCTACGTTTCCTGGTCTTTTATTTTTTATCCAACCCATTTCTTTTATTTTTCTCAATTCTAGAATTAATTGATCCTTGGTAAATATTTCCATGTCATATTCCCTCTATTTTTATAATTATTTTTAAAAAATCTAAAATTTTTACTTGTCCATTTTTTGCATTATTATTAAATGTTTAAATCCTCTAAGATAAAAATTATATCTTTTTGCTCTATCATGCCAGATAAAAGTATTTGAGGATTGATTATGTCTTGTAACACAGATAAGATCAACTGGATTAAAATATTTTTCGAGGAGAAAATATAATTTATAACCAACGGGTGTAAATTTCCTTTTCTTTGCTTGGTCTCCAATTAACCAGCCAATGTATTTACCGTTTTTTAAAATCCGATAAGCTTCTTTCGCAACTTTATCTAATTCTTTAAAAAATACAGGGCTTTCACAAGATATTTTACCAATATTATCAGGATGATCATTATATTTTATATTGTCTGAGTAAGGTGAATCAATAAAAACAAAATCTACAGTTTCATTATTTAACGGTAATTTTCTTGCATCTGCTTGTTTTATATCTGCCCGGTAAGGAACTACGTCAAAACCTATTACTTTTCGATTCTCTTCTTTACAAACATCAATAGTAGTTCCACTCCCACACATTGGATCTACTACTAAATCACCCTCTTTAGTATACCTTTGGATTAAATTCCAAATAATAAAAGCGGGAGTTACACCAGAATATTTATTACTTCCGTGAGGTTTATCTCCATAGTTTTGAGTTGGAAAATCCCATAATGTTGTCGTTTCAAATTTAGGTTTTTTATTTGTCATTTTTTAGTAGTCCTTTCAAATCTTCTATAAAATGTTCAAAAAGTTTTACTTTATTGCTTTCTTCGATTTTTTCCTCGGTTAAAATATAACTTCCATCTAAATCTACTTCCACAATAGCTCTCCCCTTTTTTGCTGGCTTCTTGCGGGTTAATGTTCCATCTTCATCTGGTGTAACAAAATAAACTCGAATATGTTTTGTGGCCTCATCTTGTAGAAGTTTAAGTTTCCAGTAACCAGTTTGGGCTATTCTCTCTCAAAGTTACTTTACTTGAAATAACTACTAAAACCTTATAACTACTTGGATTATAAATAATAATATCCACATCAGGTAAATGTAACCCAAATTCCCCATAATCAATAGCTAAATTTCTTTTAACCTTACTTAACTCTAAGGGTAACTTTACTGATCTTTCCAGTTTATTGCCGTTAACTACTTTCAACCCGAGATCTTCAACTTCTTCGGTAATAATAAATTGAATTAATTTTTCTAAATTTTTCCCTTTAAATGCTCTCCAGCTTTGTTCATGGTCTCCACCCTTAGTGGGATTTTTTAGCCAATCTTTTTTATGAAATACTTTCGCTTCTTTTAATAATTGCGAAATGTGTTTATATATATTAGCACCAAATTGTTTTTTCTTTTGCAAATATAATTTATTTAAATCTTCAAATTTCATATTTTTTACTCCTTTAATCCTATTACAATATATTCTATTGGGTAGGCTTCTGAATTTCCGTTATGGTTGCTGGCAAACCTCCCTGTTTTTAAATCCCTTTTTTGTGGTAGTATTTTCGAGGGTATTTTTCTCTTGATTATTCTATCAATAATAAACCCTGAATATTGCAAGCTTTCCGCAAATACTTCGGCATTTAGAATATTTACACCTTTTAAACAAGTATCACCAATTACATAGCAACACCTTCCTCCGCTTTTTAAAATACGATAGCTTTCGTCAAACACTTCTTGCATATCAATAAAAAAAGTTCTTATTTCATTTGCCTTTTTTTTATTTTTTTCTAGCATTTTATCGACAATTTCTTGTGCTATATTACTTTTTAACTTTTTATCATTACTATATTTGTGTGCAGATCCAATAAATTCTTTTCTATATTCGGTTAAATTATCTGCAAAATCCAACCAGATGGTGGAAAGTTGATGTAAATCTGCATATTCGTAGCTGGTTACATAAGGGCTTGAACTAATTATTAAATCTACTTCATTGTCAGATGTGGGTTGAGTTTTGGCATCTTGTATTTTTATATTTAGGTAGTTTTTTATATTGTTTTTTACTTTTAGAGGAGCAATCTGATAAAAACTATTATTCCCTCTTTGCATTTTTTTTAAATGTCTTCTTAATATAATGTAAGGTTTGGTTGGTTTTTTCTTAAAATCTCTGGTAGGTTTAGTACTTGCCTGAAGCCATATGGAACAATTTTTTAAAATGTGACTGAATGTTATAAGAAAAAAATCTCGGATTATTTTATCTTCTTCGTCATAAATTATTCTTAATATCATTCCTAATTCATTTTTATTCTGTTCGCTAAACCAGTAATTAATCCGTTCTATATGTTTTTGAGGGACTAGAGGTTCAATATTTGTATTAGGAAATAAATTCTGAGATTGGGGATCTGCTAAAAATTTTAGTTTTCCTAATAAACATTTCATTTTTTCATCAAGATATGAAGGTTCTATTGGGATAGATTTTACTTTAGTTATTAGGGAAGATATTTTATTTATATCGGTACCGCTACCTTTAAAACCTCTGGATATAGCGGTAACAACAGTAGTACCGCATCCCATAAATGGATCGTCTATATGGGCATCTTCACTGGTTATGTATTCATCAATTAATTTTTCAACTAATTGAGGGATAAATTTTGCCGGATAACGGTGATAGCTATGTGTCCACTTTCCTGTATCAGATGGCTTAGATTCAGCAAAAGTCCAATCTTCATCTATGCTTTTCTCTTTAAATAAATTTAATATTCTCTCTGGTGATTTGCTTTTTGTTTGCATTGTATTCAAATTGTAATCCTTTGTAGCATATTTTATTGCTGTTTCTTTGATCTTTCGGGATGGAATCATTCAAGTCCTCCTAATGTTTTCTTATTAAAATTTATATTAATTTTAATTTTTATTAGTTTACAATTTTAATTTTTTGATTTCAAGTTTCTAATAATATGTTATCAATCGACAATAATTATTATCCCCTGTTCTTTCCATTCCTCCCAATCGATGTTGGTTATTTCGGTTAGTTGGAGGAGGGCTTTTGATTCTTTGAATCCTCCGCTTAGTGAATCTCTTAAGATAATTATTTTCTGGGCGAGGGGTTCGCTTATTTGTAATATTTTTATCAGCTCATCCTGGGATGTGATATTGATGTTTAAGGTTTGGACTTCCGGTTTTGGGGAAGTGGAAGACAAGATTTGAGAATTATCGTATAGGAAAAAGTAGACTTCGGTTTTGGCAAGGGTGGAAATAGATATAGTAATAGAAAGAACAATTACGAGAAATGCAAGAATACTATATTTAGTATTTCTTTTTAAATAGTACATTTATTAATGTGCTCTTTTCTTTAATAAGTTACAGGTTTCAAGTTGCGAGTTTCGAGTTAAGAACAAAATACAGGAATTCAGTTTTTAATTAATACAGGGGGGGGGGACACTCTTTACTTGTATTATAGCGTACAGCGTACAGCGTACAGCGTACAGCGTTTAGGTGTAAGCTTTAAGTGCAAGAAACACAGGTTTCGAGTTAAGTATAAATGGTGACACTCTTTACTTTTTGCCAAGTAGAAATGCGGGAATATAAAAGAAGAATGTCCCCAGTGATTCTTAAGTTTTAAAAATCTACTCCATTAACTACATTACGCCAATTATAATCTAATTCAATTTTTAAGTTACGTAATTTAATATCCCCTTTTCCAACATATATAAATTAAATATATAGTCGTTATTTTCAAAAGCTTCTCTTAATGGTCTTTTAGTCGTTTTCCAACCAAAACCATCAGTGATCCAAACAAATATTGCATCATTTTTTAAAATATTATTTAAGCCTTGATATTCTCCAGCAGTAGATTTCAATTTAGAACCTCCACCACCATAAAAATTAGTTTCAATGATAATTGGTTTTGTTTTATTATCTATTACAAAATCATATCTTCTTGAAGATTTATCAACCGGTACTGAAAATCCAAATTCTTTTTTTATTAGTTGAGCATTTGCTTCTTCTAAATATCGGCAATTTGACTTTTTACAATAATCTTCTAAAAATACTTTTACTATTTTTTCCATTGATTTACCGCCGCGATTTTTTCTGCCATTACTGTCTAATCCTGCCTCAATTCCAATCATATAATCAACTAAATTCTTAACTTTCTTTGAAACTAATAATTCTTTCAAACCTGTTCTTTCAATAAATATAAGATATTTTTCGATATCTTCATTGGAAGGATTTTTCTTATTAAAATTATAATTTTTATACACCATTTTCTTATTTTTAAAATCTACTAAAACAATTAATTCCTTTTCTTTTTTACCATCCCTAACTACTAATGCAGGTATTACTTCAACAATTTCCGGATGTTCTCTTGCTAAATATTTAAATTCCTCTTCAAATTTTTCTTTCCCAATAAGATAATTTAGAATATTTAAAGATACTTCAATCTTTTTTGTGTTGGAAAACACTTTTTCCCAATTTACAAAATAAGACCATAGACGGTTGCTTGGTTTTAAATTTGATATTAGTAAATCAAATACTTCATCTGTAGTATTGCAATTCAATTTATTTTTATAAAAATTCAAAAATTTCACAAAATAGACCTCCTAATAGATTATGGCAGCAATCCATACTCGGACTTTTTTTCACTAATTTGACGATATCCATCTTTAAATAAAGACGAATTCTTTCGAAAAAACTCATCCTTTAGCCTGGGAATTGAATATTTATCTAAGTATTCCTTTTCTGAATCAACCCCAATAAATTTACGGTTATGTCTTAATGCTGCAACTCCCGTTGTTGCGCTTCCACAAAATGGGTCAAGTACAATGTCGCCTTCATTGCTACTAGCTAAGATTATACGTTCTAATAAGGCTTCTGGTTTTTGCGTTGGATGTTTACCGTATTTTTTTTCTCCATTTTTTGGAGTATTAATTGCCCAAACACTCCTCATCTGTTTTTCTGGTTTTTTTATAAAATCCTCATTCCAGATACCGCTTTTCATCGCCTTATAATGGAATGTATGTTTAGAATATTTATTTTTTCTCACCCAGAGTAAGGTTTCATGGCTCGCTGTAAACATTCTACAAGAAAGATTAGGAGAAGCATTGGGCTTAAACCAACAAATATCATTAATAATATGCCAACCTTGTTTTTGAAGTGCAAAACCACATGAATAAATTGAATGATATGTCCCGGAAATCCATAACGAACCGTTTGGTTTTAACACTCTTTTACAAGCCTCGATCCAGTTATAATAAAACTTAAAATCCTCTTCTATTCCTTTGCTTTTATCCCATTTTCCCTTATTTACGCTAACTCGTTTACCGGCATGACAAGTAAATCCACCATTTGATAAATTATATGGTGGATCGGCAAATATTAAATCTATACTTTCTTCGGGTAATTTACTTAAAACTTCAATTACATCTCCTAGATATAATCTTATTCCTATTTCTTTAAAATATGCTTCCAATTTATAGAATCTCCAGATTGTTTATTTTATAATTTTAGGTTGATAAATTTATCTGTGCTAATCGCATTATAATCACAGCTTTTTTAAACCATATAACTTCATTCTTTTGTTAATCTTTATCAATTATATAAGTATCTGTTAAGTAATTCAATAAGGTCCTGCTTCTATTTTTTACTAATGTGTATCAGGAGATAATTCTATGTCACACTTTCAAGAATTTACATTTACCTTATTAAATTGCCACCAGGGAGCAACAAAATATAATCTTTTTTAATCTTTCTACACTTTATATTATACGATAAACTGTTTTTTATGTTTTAATCTTTTTCATATTAACTCTTCTTGAACCTCAAAAGCTTCATTTAGTTTACAAACAATATCTTCTATTTCAAAGTTAAATTTTCTTCTATTATCAATTAATGAAATATCCTGAATATCACCCGTAAATAACTCTGAATATTCTTTTGCTTTCTTTTTGTCTTCTGCTTTTATTCTCACAATATATGATTTCGTTAAAACAACTTCAAATTTTTTCATAAATATACTCCTTTTTAAAATTATCAATATGGGAATCTAAAAAATACTCTACAAGCTGAGGAATAAATTTCCCCTTATATATGGATGTAATCTATGAACATGTTTTGTTGTTTCTGATTCTTTATATTCTGAAAATGAAAGAGCCCAGTTCAAATCATTGCCTAAGTGACAGTTGATTGTCACATTACAATGATTTAAATTTTTCTTATTACACCTTTTATTTTACCAATTATTCTAATCTGATTTTCGCTGGGTTTAATAATTATTGGTTCCATTGTATCATTTTCAGGTTGCAGTCTTATTCTATCTTTTTCTTTATAGAATCTTTTCACTGTTGCCTCATCTTCAATAAGTGCAACTACTATATCGCCTTGTTCGGCATCTTCTTGTTGAGAAGCAATTACATAATCTCCATTTAAAATGCCAGCATTAATCATGCTATCACCCTTAACTCTTAAAGCAAAAATTCCGTTAGAATTTTTTACGATTGATTTATCAATAACGATAGTTCCTTCTATGTTTTCCTGAGCAAGAATTGGCCTACCTGCTGAGATCTCTCCGACTATAGGTATTTCGATCGCTTTATCTTTATTATTTTCTTTTGATGTAGCGTAACCTAAAACTTCAATACCTCTTGCTTTATGTGCACGGCGAGAAATGTAACCTTTCCGTTCAAGTGCTCCAAGATGATCTTTAACGGCATTAGGAGATTTAAAAGAAAAATTTTCTTGAATCTCAGGAATAGATGGAGGGTATCCAAATTTTTCTTTATTTAATATTATAAATTTTAATATTTCACCTTGACGTTCCGTAAGCGCTAAGTTTTTCATATGTTCCGCCTCTAATCGTTTACGTCAAAATATTACTATAATAATTTACAGTTGTCAAGTACTTATTTGATTGTTTGATTCCAAATAATATAAACAATATATAAATCTTTTTTATAATAGTTTATTTGTTATTCAAGTATAATTGTTATTCCCTCTTTTTTCCATTCCTCCCAATCGATGTTGGTTATTTCGGTTAGTTAGAGGAGGGCTTTTGATTCTTTGAATCCTCCGCTTAGTGAATCTCTTAAGATAATTATTTTCTGGGCGAGGGGTAAATTTAAAATTTAAGGGGTCTCCACATTTGACATTTCTAATCTTAAAGATCAAACCATTATTTTCTATGCTCTTTTAAAATGTTTTATAAAAACAAAAAAAGAGTAAGAAAATGATTATATTACTTTCTTACTCTGTCCTTTTACCTGAAAGATTCTTCCTATGTAATTAAGAAATAGTTTTTAGTAAACTCTGTATGGGTTTTCCTAAAGATTAGGAATTGCCCCTTCGGTGCTTT